>DUUN01000128.1 GCA_012841535.1 Gallicola sp.
GCACCAGATAGCAATTCTATCATTTTAGTTTTACCAGTTCCTGCAGGCCCATATATAAATGCTATAGAACCATTTTTTAAAATATCTTTTAAAATTCTTTCTTTATCATTTGAAATAGATTCATCAAGCAATAAATCCATATAAAAATCAACTATATTATTTAAATCAGAATTTAATATATTTGAATATTCTTCTAATTTTTTTATAATTGCTATGGATTTTTTTTCATATTCTTTAATATAAATAAAATTATCATCTAAAACCAATATGCTATCAGTATTTGGTAATCTAGAAAGTATTTTATTATTATATTTTTCCACAAGTTTTGGAATATTATCAAAATATCCTATTTCATCAACAGGTGTATATAATTCATCATTGCTTTCAGTATTATTTCTTATGTGAGAATATAATAATTCATCATCTCTATTTTCTACATCTATTGCCTTAATTAAATCATAAAACTGAGGATTATGATTATGAAGTGACATTGCAAATGGCATAGCATCAAACATTCCGCTCTTTTTATGAATATATAAATTACTTAAATATCTATGTGGTTCTGTTCCGATTTGATCTCTAATTATTGTGTTTATCATTTTTGAAGTTAAATATCTTAAAATATTACATCCACTCTTATTATTTTTTATTATTTCTCTTATCTTTATTAACATCAAACTTATATAATGATTTTCTGCATCTTTTTTTATATTATCAATCGCTAAATCAAATTCATTGTTTTCCAAACATAAAATTTGTTTAATTGTACATTGACTATCTGTTAAATAATTCATCAAATTACGATATTCTTTATATTTTTCATCAAAATTGCGAGTTTCACCTAATATCTTAAAAATATTTTTTAACTCACAAACTCTTATTGCAATCTTATAAGAAGTAATTACTTTTATTTTCACTTTACCTACATTTAAATCAACAAAATCGTCTACAGCTGTTATATTTACAGAATAATTATCAGGAATATATTCTTTTGAATAAAATGTTAATCTTTCAAATTTATTATTATAATCCGTTGCTTTTGATAACGTTATTTCATAATAAATATTTCCTCTAGAGTATATTGTATTAATTTTCTCAACGTAAAATTTTCCTTTAATTGATTTTTTACTAGTAATATCAATATGTTCAACTTTATCACAAATGATATCATAATTTTCTTTCATCGACTTATCATCATAAACAGGAAATAAATCTATATTATTAATAATATCAAAATCAAATTCTTCTTTTAACAATTTTTTTATTAAGCATATATATCTATAATAATATTTCACTAGTCGTTCTGCACTATCTTCGTTAGGTGTGTAATGAGATGCAGTTCCTTGTAAATAACTATGAAAATCACATAAAAATTTATATTTTTTTATTCCTTTTATTGCTTCAAATGAATCATTAACATTTTCATAATGTGTATCTAAATTCAAATTATTTATTTTATTATTTAGAAGAATTACAACATCCTCAACCAAATTTCTTAACTGAGACAAAATATTTTCTGATAAAAATCCTTTATCTTTTAGACAAGAATCATAGTAGAATATATTTTTTTCAATTACTTTAGATATATATGATATTTCTTTTTCCGGCATAATTCTTGCCATAGTCTTGCCTCCTATCAAAAAAGAGCATATTCCATCTTAAAGGTTCTATAATAAATAGTGTTGGTGGGGAAAATCAACACTATTTTATGTTTAATATAAAAGAGACACAAACCAAAGACTTTTGATACAATGTAATTAACTAGAAAACATTGAAAGGAATGGTTTTATGTCTCATACTGATTATACTAGAAATATTTTAAATATTAAAGATAGAAAC
>DUUN01000512.1 GCA_012841535.1 Gallicola sp.
ATGAAATTATTGATATTATCATGGATCGTATAAACTCGGACGGAAAAAATTACGGAGCTTCATATGTTGAAGAAATTTCGGTTTATCCTATGATGAGTTATCTAACCTAGTTTTTTAGGAGGTTTTGCTATTGACTGTCACAGAAAAAATCAATTGGGAAAAAATCCATAAAATTCTCTCTAAAGAACCAAAAACAACAAATCGAACAGCACACTATATAAACCCACCTAAAAAACATAAACCCCAAACACCAGCCAGAGCAATTTTTTTCGATTCAGAATCAATCGTGCACAAAGAAAATTATCAACATGAACCTTATTTATTGGCAGCAAATTTTGTGGACTATGCATATAAAAAAGTAATTAAAAAAGTTTACGGTTCAGAAAAAGCACGTCAAAAATCTAAAGATATTATAGATCTAAAAAACTTTTGGTTAGACATAAATAAGTTTACCCTGCAAAGACAAACACTCTGGATTTTCGCCCACAATATCGGTTATGATTTACTTGCTACAGGAGGACTTCAAACCCTATTTGAGATTGGATATGTTTCTGTATCCTACCCGTACGAAAACGGAGCAACATTCATTTTTGAGATTGCCAGAAAAAACCCTAAAAGATTCTGTTCAAAATGTAAAATAGAAAAACCCTGCGAAGAATGCATCAAAAAACCTGTTTATATAAATAAAATTAGATTTGTTTCGACAACAAATTATTACAACACATCACTAAAAAACCTTGGAGATATTTTCGGACTAGAAAAAACACATCAAAAACAAGATGAAAAATTTGACTTCAGCAGGTTAGATGAATATGATATAAATAAGGTTATAAATTATTGTGTTAGAGATACAGACATTATTCAACTTGCTATGGAATCCTTATTCAAACAGTGTGAAAACGGTGAGGTTACTAAATTTGGAAGTTTTAAAAATACAATTCCAGCAATGAGTTTTTCAGCTTTCCAGACTTGGTTTATTAAGCCAAATCAGCTTCACGTTACAGATAATAACCTTGCCATAAATTTAGAAAGAAATGCTTATTTCGGCGGAAGAACAGAAGTATGGAAAAGAGGAATTTTTAAAGAAACAATTATTGGCGTAGATATTAATTCCATGTACCCATCTATTATGCTAAAAAATAAATTCCCGACACAATTATTAAACACACGCTCAAACATTTCTGTCGCAGAATTAAAAAGATATATTAATAGAGGTTATCTGGTAACAGCCGAAGTAGTAATAAAAACAGAAAGTGAAAATCCATACCCTATGAGATATAATAACAGATTAGTTTTTCCGATAGGACAATTTGAAACAACAATTTCAACACCCGAAGTAATTTATGGACTAGAAAGAGATCATATTATAAAAGTAAAAAATGTTGCTATTTATAAGGCAGACTATATCTTTAAAGACTTTGTTCAACACTTTTACACAGCAAGGCAGAAAAACAGAGATAATCCTGTTCTAAATTATCTTTTCAAATTAATCTTAAATTCTTTGTATGGAAAATTTGGACAGCTAAAAAGAGAATGGATTGAGGTTGGAGAATCAAACATTAAGACATTAAAAACAGAAGAACAAATTATTATCAAGGAAGGCAAACAACAAGAAATAAATCTAAAAACAATTGGAGGGAA
>DUUN01000550.1 GCA_012841535.1 Gallicola sp.
AAAAGAAAGTGGATTAAAGGTTGGTTTATTTACCAGTCCTTCTATTATTTCAGATAATGACGGTATTAGAATAAATGATGATTTTATTAGTTATGAAATTGCCTATGATTACTTAAATAAAATTAAAAATATTTGGCTTAAAAATTATGGGAAAGATGATTTTATAACTTATTTTGAAGCCTTTACTGCCATGGCCTTACTTTATTTTAAGGATAAGAAGGTAGATTTTGCCATATTTGAAGTAGGACTAGGTGGTAGATATGATGCAACAAATATATTTAAAAAGAAAGCATTATCGGTAATAACCAATATTGGAATAGATCATATAGGCATACTTGGCAATTCTTTAGAAGAAATAGCCTATGAAAAGGCTGGAATAATTCAAGAAAATGATAATGTAGTCGCCTACCCTTCAGATGAAAAAGCCTTGGAAGTAATAAAAAAAGTATGTGAAGAAAAAAATGCGAAACTTAATATTTTAAATAAAAAAGATATAAAAAATATTAGCTTAAATTCTACATTTAATATTTTTTCATATGGTAAATATAAGAATATTAAAACCAATATGGTTGGAAAATATCAGGTATATAACTGTGCATTGGCATTATTATGTTTAGAAAAGCTTAAGGAAGAAAAATTACTTAATCTTTCAGAAGAAAATATAAGAGAGGGCATATTAAAAACTTCTTGGCCTGGTAGACTGGAATGGGTATCTAAGTCGCCTAAAATATTAATTGATGGGGCTCATAACGAGGACTCAATAAATAATTTAGTAGATTTTTTAAAGACTGAAAAATATGATACATTAAAAATTCTCATAGGTGTATTAAAGGATAAAGAATATGAAAAAATATTTAAAATAATATCATCATTAAATGCAGATTATTATTTAGCAGAAGTACCCTTTAAAGGTAGAGAGATGACTGTTGAAGAAATGAAGGTTATTTTAGGAAAATATACAGAAAACATCAATGCTTTTAAAAATCCTGAAGATGCTTTAAAGGCAATATTAAAGGGTAATAGTGAAAATGATGTAATTGTTTTAACAGGGTCATTTTATCTTATTTCTAAATTAAGAAATCTATTAATAAATAAGCAAGAACTAATTAAATAAATTAACAAAAAATATATAATAAAACAGAATTTAATGTTAAAATTATAAATAGAACAATAGGAGGCAATTATGATATTAATAAAGGAATTTGAATTTGATGCAGCACATAATTTAGTTCATTATAAAGGAAAATGTGAAAGGCTACATGGTCATACCTATAAATTAGTAGTTAAACTTGAAGGTACAAAAGATAAGGAAGATATGATATTTGATTTTGTTGAATTAAAACATTTAGTAAATGAAAAAATATTATATGAATTTGATCATGGATATTTAAATGATTTTATAGAACAACCTTCTGCCGAAAATATAGCAGAATATATTTGGAATAAATTAGAGCCATTGGTTAAAAGAGATAACTGCAGATTATATGAAATAGAAGTATGGGAAACTAAAACATCTGGAATTGTTTATAGAGGAGAATAAGGAGGCAACTAATGAAAGATGTTCAACAACAAGTTGATGAAAGAGATATATATTTAAACGAAGTAGGAATTAAAGACTTAGTCTTTCCTATTGAAATTAAAAATAAAGATGGAAAATGGCAAACGACTCATGCAAGAATAAGTCTTTCTGTAGACTTGGATCCTTCTCAAAGAGGTACCCATATGTCTAGATTTGTAGATATAATTCAAGAAAACAATCAAATAGACTTAAAGCATATAAAGAATATGTTGGCAGTAATACAGGAAAAACTAGGTGCTAAAAAGAGTTTTATAGAACTTGAATTTGAATATTTTATAAAAAAAGAAGCACCTGTTTCAAAAAAGGTTTCATTTATAAATGTTGGTGTAAAATATAAGGCTTGGTTAGGTGAAACCTTTGAATTTGAAATGACTGTAAATACACCTGCAACAACACTATGCCCATGTTCAAAGGAAATATCTGAATTTAGTGCACATAATCAAAGAGCAAATATTTCTATAACTGTCAGGTCTAATGAATTTATATGGATAGAGGATTTAGTAAAAATTTCAGAAGATTCAGCATCTTCACCTGTATATGCACTTTTAAAAAGACCTGATGAAAAATATGTAACAGAATATGCCTATGAAAATCCTAGATTTGTTGAAGATGTTTGTAGGGAAGTTAAAATTCGATTAGATGAAAACAAAATAGCAAGTAGATATAAAATATTAGTAGAAAGTTTTGAAAGTATTCACAATCACAATGCTTTTGCAAAAATAATAAGCGAGGCGATGCTTAAATGAAGCATATAGTTTTAAAAGACGGAACAATAAAAGAATTTTCTAAGAAAATGGATTTTATGGGAATAATTAATGTAACTGATAATTCTTTCTATTCAGGCTCAAGGACCTATAATACTGATGATGCAATAAAAAGGGCTGAAAAGCTAATAGAAGAAGGTGCTACATTTTTAGATATTGGTGGAGAATCAACAAGGCCAGGTTCTGACCCTGTAGATGTGGAAGATGAAATTAACCGTGTTTGTCCTGTAATAAAGGAAATAAAAAGATTATATCCTGAAATTTTACTATCTGTTGACACCTATAGAGCAAAAACTGCCTTAGCTGCCATTGAAAATGGAGTAGATATAATAAACGATATTTCAGGCTTAACCTTTGATGAAAATATGGTTAAGGTTATAGCAGAAACCAAAGTACCCTTAATTTTAATGCATATAAAGGGTAAACCTAAGACAATGCATGTTAAACCACACTATGATAATGTAGTAAAAGAAGTTTATGAATTTTTAGAAAAACAAATTAATTATGCTTATGAAAATGGTGTAGAGAAAAATAAAATTATAATTGATTTAGGTATTGGCTTTGGTAAAAATGCAGAACATAATATAGAATTATTAAAAAATATATCTTACTTTGATAGTTTAAATTTACCACATTTATTAGCAGTATCAAGAAAAAAATTTATTGGACGGACTTTAAATCATGAAGATGCAGCAGATAGATTGTTTGGAACAATTGGAATTTCAGTTTATGCAAGAACAAAGGGGATTGAAATAGCAAGAGTTCATGATGTAAAAGAAAACCTTGAGGCTGTAAGAATGGTAGAGGAATTTATATGATAGCATTTATTGCCCTAGGTTCAAATATGGGAGATAGGAATAAATATTTAGAAGATGCAATTACTTTAATAAATAAAAGAGTTGGTAATGTTTTAAAAAGATCTTCTATTTTAGAAACCGAGCCTTACGGTTATACAGATCAAGATAATTTTCTAAATATGGCAATAAAAGTAGAGACAGAACTTTCTCCAAGAGATTTACTAAAGGAATTACTACAAATTGAAGCAGAACTTGAAAGAGTAAGACTTATAACCTGGGGGCCTAGAACAATTGATTTAGATATAATCTATTATGATAATGAAATTATAGATGAAGCTGATTTAAAAATTCCCCACATTGATTTATATAATAGGGACTTTGTTCTAAAACCAATAGTTGAAATAGATGAAAATTTTATTGACCCTAGAAAAAACAAAAAAGTAAGAGAATTACTAGAAGAATTAGAAAATAAAGAATAAAAAAATGCACTGAAGTTATTTTAACTTTAGTGCATTTTTGCTTATATAATTTAAGTTTTGAAATATTTTTTATTTGTATTTGAAAATACAGGCTATTTATTTTAATTACCAGTATAAAGAAATATTACATTTTATTAGAAAGTATTTTTTTTAATTTGGGAACTTAACATCTTCTGTAATTGGACAAATATATTTTTTTCCATTCATTGATTTTTCAAATTCTTCCTTTGCTTTATCAACGATAGCTGGATCATTAATTAGTTTTAAAGAAGAATCTGCCATTACTTTTGCAGCATATAACATTCCTTTAAATCCTATTTCTGTAGCTCCACAAGTTGTATTGTGCCAACTATGACCTGCTGCTCCTATATTAGCAGTTGCTGTCATAAACATTGCTCCTGGAACTATATGTTGTACATCTCCAACATCAGTTGAGTTAAAGCTATTTGATTTTCCATCAATAGGTTTTCCACTAAATAAATATACGTCTTTAGTATCACCTGCTTCAAAAGCTCCTTTTTTATTAGTTTTATTTTCTTCTAAAACTTTTGCAAATTCAATATCCTCTTTGGACCAATCCTGGGCTGGAATTGTATTCATAGATTCAAATATTAAATCACCTAAAATTTTATTATTTAGAGTTTCATAAGAACCACCTAAATATTCTATTTCAACATTGGTTTCTGTCATCATAGCAGCACCCTTGGCAACTTTAATCAATCTATCATAGGTATCTTCAACAGTTTCCCTACTTAAAGCTCTAACATAATACCAAACAGATGCTTTATCAGGAACTATGTTAGGTGCTTGACCACCATTTGTTATTGTATAGTGGATTCTAACATCATCAGTAACATGTTCTCTTAAATAATTTGCCCCTACATCAGTGAGTTCAACAGCGTCTAAAGCTGACCTACCATTTTGTGGATCAGCACCAGCATGAGCTGTAATACCTTTAAAATGGAATTTGAAAGAATTTGATGCAGTCATTACACCTCTTAAAACAATATTAGAGGTACCAGGATGCCAAGCAAAGGCTACATCTAAGTCTGTAAAAGCTCCTCCTCTAGCCATAAAACCTTTACCTGTAAGAGTTTCTTCTCCAGGACAGCCATAAAAAACAACGGTGCCCTTTAAATTTTTTTCTTCCATTTCTTTTTTTAAGGCTATTGCAGCACCTAAATGTGCAACAGCAAGTAGATTATGTTGACAAGCATGACCAGGTTCACCGTCTTTAATAGATTCTTTTTTGGTGCTAACTTTTTGACTCATACCTGGCAGTGCATCATATTCTCCTAATAGACCAATTACAGGCTTACCTTCACCCCAAGTAGCTCTTATTGATGTAGGTACACCGAATTTTCCTACTTCTACATTAAATCCTTCTTTTTCTAAATATTCAGAAATCCATTTACAAGCCTTAACCTCTTTAAAAGCTACTTCAGGATTTTCCCAAATGTTCATAGCTAAATCTTTTAGCTCATCACTTTTATTATCAATATAATCTAATGCAATTTTACTCATAATATACCTCCTATATATATTAGATATTAAAAATTTTTTTAAATATTATTTTGTTGTTTTTTTATACTTAAAAGAAGCTTTGTATGATATTATCCAACAGAATAAAGTCGCCAATGTTAAAATTATCATAACAATCCAAGCTACCTTATAGGTATTTGTTAAATCGAAGATTGATGCTACAAGTAATGACCCTAATGATAAACCAACTTGAGTTGCACTACTTACATAACCATAAAATTCACCGTATCGTTCCTGTCCGAAAATAGCACTGGTAATTAGAGGAGGAAGAACAGTTCCTATTGCCATTCCTATACCAAAAAATACAGTCATAATATAAAGAACAGTTATATTTTCGGCTAATAGCATACAAGCAAAGGAAATAGCAAAGGAAATACAACCAACTAAAGAAGCTTGTATTAGTCCGAACCTATCATTTATCCAACCTATAATTAGTTTTCCAAATATTCCAAATACAGAATATAGTGATACAATAATAGCCTGAGTTGCAGGACCATGTAATTCCTCTAAAGCAGGAGGGAATTGTCCTAAAGCACCGTTACTAACTAACCCATTAGTAATCATTCCTATAATCATTAGTATGAAAAATGGTTTAACAAAGGACTCTTTACTTGTTAAAGAGAATTTCAATTGTACCCCATCACTTGATGATGTTTTCGTATTTTTAGCTTCAGGATTATATCCGTATGGTTTTAAACCCTTGTCTTCTGGTGATTTGGCAAAAACAAATAAGGAGATAGGCAAAGCTATAATTAACATTATAAAAGCAAAAATAAAATATGAATTTCTCCAACCAAATTTGCCTATTAAAGATGTAATTAGAGGACTTAAAACAAATCCACCAACTCCAATTCCTGTCATAGCTAAACTCATAGCTAATCCTCTTTTTTCTTCAAACCAGTTATTAATCATAATTGAAACAGGGATTAATGATGTATTAAGGTACAGAACCCCTAAAATAACAGATGAAATATAAAAATGAATTGGTTTTTGTGCTAAACCATATGTAGCAAATACCAGTGTAAAAAGTAGGATGCTGATACTTTGAATTTTTTTCATATTTCCCTTAGCTAGTTTTTTAGTAATAACTGGTGAGAAAAATATACCCATTGCATGAAGTAAAGAATTTCCAAGAGTAAAAGATGTCCTTGTTATTCCAAGTTCTGTTATAACAGGGATTGTAAACTTACCAGCCATAGCCATAACACTAGGCACTATTGTGGCAGTAATTAAAATAGAGCCTATAACTATCCACCATCCATAAAAAAATTTTTTCTTTTCTTGCATAATAACCTCCAAAATATTAATAAATTTTATGTACCTTGTAGCACTAATAATATAACAAGAAAAACCTTTGCACAATATTGATTTTTTCTAAAAAGAACTATATTCTATTTTCTTAATAAAGTGAAGAAAAAAATGTCCGATTATCATACCATTAATTTACCATTATGATATAATTAAATTTAAAATAAAGACTGTAGTTACTCAGTAGATTATATAAGGAGAAAAAATGACTGATAATAAATTTAATATTTTAAATATAGACTTAAATAAAAATAAAATTATAGAAAAATATACTTTTGAAACTACAATTTTATTTCAGCTTAAGGGAGTTACAAATATATATTTAGATGGCATTAACTATAATATGAGTAAGGGAAATATTATGGTAATAAATAGAAATAAAAGTTTCATTTTAGAAAACATTAGTGATATAGATAATATACTAGTTATAGTAACTATAAATAACTCCTATTTTATATCTATTTACGATGAGTTTACTTCATCAACTTTTGAATTGTTTCCTAATGAAGAAAAAACAGGAAAGTCAAGATCTATAAATGAGTTAAGGACAGAATTAGCAAGACTTTTAATGTACTATTCAAATCCTTCATCAACAACTAATATAAGTATGAACATATCTATAAATAAAATAATGCTATATTTAATTTCTTATTTTAATAAAGAGAAAGATATAAAAAATACATATGTAAAAAATCAAAAGATAATAGATATACTAAAAGATATGGATAAGAATTATGACAAAAAAATAAGTATTGATGGCTTAGCACAAAAATATTATATGTCATCATCTACCTTATCAAAACTATTTAAAGAGGAAACAGGAGAATTATTTTCCAAATATTTAAATGATTTAAGATCCACCAAAAGTCTTAAGGATTTACTCTATTCTAGTCTTAATATAGAAGAAATAGCGATAAAAAATGGTTTTGGTAATGGTAGAACCTATAGGAGAGGCTTCAAAGAAGTATTTAATTGTACTCCTTCAGAGTATAGAAAACAAAATAATGGAGATAGTGAAGAGCTTAATTTAGATACTGAAAGTGATGGTTTAGAAAAAAATAAAGATATTTTTGAAATTCTATACTCCTTTATAAATACTCCAGTAGAAGATATAAAGCAAGAATATATAATAGAAAACAATAAGAAACTTATAATAGATTCTTCAATAAATAGAGGTCAGATCAATCCGCAAAAAATTATTCATGTTGGTTCTTTAGATCTACTACTGGATTATGAAAATTTTACTGAATTAGAAATGATTAAAGAAGATATAGGAATAAATTATATTGGATTATCTAGTATATACACATCTTATCCTGATTCATATTTAGAATTTGAAGTAGAGGATTATTATATTTTTTCTGAATTTGGGAAATTTGACTCGGTAGTTGAATATTTAGTAAAAAATTCTATTGGTATTTTTTATCAAATATCTATTTCAGATATCCTTAATAAAAAAAATAATTATTATTGGCAAATGTTAAATTTTTTTAGAAACTATAAAAATATCTATGGTAAATTCTTCTTTAATAATATAAGAATAAATTGTATCTTTGATGTTGATAATATTGAAAAAAGCAATTCAATATTTAAAATGATTTACGACCAGGTAAAACTAATTGACAGTGCTATAGAAATTGGTGCATCTATCCCTTTAAAATATCCTAATTATTCCTTTAGTAGCAAAAAAGAACAGGATATCTATATAAAGAAAATTGTTCCCCTTTGTGATTTTTTAAGTTATTCCTCAGATCCTAATAGAATATATAAGTATAATAAAAATGAAGTTACAAATATGGATTTTTTTAATGAATTTGTATATAAAGAGGTAATAAACATAAAGAACATAGTTCAACAATGGAATAATAGTATACCTTTAGTCTTAAGTGAATGGAACACTTTAACTGGTGAAAAGCAAAGTATTAACGGTACATTTTTTAGAGCTGCTATTATTTTACAAGAAGTTTTGAAATTAGACTTATTAATAGAATCCTATGGGTTTTGGTTAAATGCAGGAATTTATATGAACTATAAATTTGATAAAGAAAATAAATTTAATAGTTTAGAATTATTTCACAATTATAAGGGTAAAAAGCCTGTTTATAATGTTTTATTATTAGCTTCTAGATTAAAAGGAAATGTAAGGTTTTTAGGAAAGGAATGTATGTTGTTACAAGAAGGGGATAATTATCAACTGTTATTATGGAATCCGAATTATTTTAATCCTAATTTAAGTGAACAGCTTCGGTTTTTAGAAAGTAAAACCGTCCTTTATAATATAGAAATTCCAGATATAAAAGACAATTATTACCAAGTTAAAAGATTTGATTATTCTAGAAATAGTGGGGCTATATATTATTTATTTCAAAATTTTAAGTCTAAATATCCCTTAGATTTAGAGTCAAGGGAATATTTAAGTACTATGTCAGTTCCTAAAATATCTGTTTTTGATGTAAGTGTTCAAAATGGTTTTAATTATAGTTTTATTTTAGATACAAATGCTATTGTTCTTTTAGAATTTAAAGCCATATATAAATAGTTAGAAAAAAAGATACAATATATTTTTATATTGTATCTTTTTATAATTAAGAAATATAAGCTATTAAATAATATTTAATAAAATGTATTAAACAAATAGTTTATTTATATTGTCTAAATATGAAAATATTCTTTCATAATTACTTAAAGTCTTTTCATAGTAAACTCCACTTTCAGGATCACATATTCCATCTTTCATTCTTTCAATATGGAGAGTTCTAAAGTCTTCAACTTTATTTTCGAAATTTTTATTTAAACTATAATTTAAAACCCTTCTTTCCTCCGGATCTGCAACATTTTCTAAAACAGTATAAAGTTGCTCTACGGATTTATCTAAAAACTTAAGCTCATTGTAGCAGTCATCACTATAGGTTAATTGTCTTTCATATGAAGCCTTAGCGTATTCAGCTATAGCCTTACTATGGTCTCCAATTCTTTCTACATCTCTTACAATTCTCATGTATGCTGTAAAACTTGATGCTGTAGAGTCATCCATGAATTCACTAAGAATATCAATAATATATTTAGTTATATTAGAGTTTAAATAATTTATAATATCTTCATTGTGTAATAATTTTTTATATTTGCCTTCATCATAATTATGAAAAAGTTCAATAGATAGTCTATAATTTTCTTTTGCAATATCTAACATTCTCTTTACTTCTGCTTTCACATCAGTAAGAAGTAAAGGAGCATCGTGTTGTTTTTTTACATTTATATATTGAAGTGATAGGTCTTCTGTAGCAGGGTCTTTTCCAGGGATAAGTTTTGTAGCTAATGTTGCTAAAAACTTTGAGAAAGGGAAAAGTATTAGCGTTGCTAATATGTTAAATAAGGTATGCATATTTGCAATTTGGGCTGCCGGTAAATCTTTAGAAAATTTAATTATTATTTCTTCCAGTGGGAAAATATATATAAGTATTAAAAATATAATAGTTCCAAAGATATTAAATAAAACGTGAACGGTAGCAGTCCTTTTTCCATTTTTAGAACTTCCTAATGCAGATAGTATACTGGTTATACAAGTACCTATATTAAAACCACAAACAATAAAAATTGCTCCATGGAAACCAATTAACCCTTTATTTGCCAAAGCCTGTAAAATACCTAAAGAAGCACTAGATGATTGGATAATAGCTGTAAAAAGAGTACCAACTAGTACACCCATTATCGGATTGGAAATTTTAGTCATTATATTTACAAAAGTTTGACTTTCTTGTAAAGGACTCATAGAGTCTGACATAATAGACATTCCCATAAAAAGAATACCTAATCCCATAATAACTTGACCAAGATATTTTACTGAATTTTTATTTATAAATTTAAACATAGCAAATCCGGAAAAAGCCATTAATGGAGCGGATTCGGTAATATTTAAGGCTACAAGTTGACCTGTAACTGTAGTACCTATATTTGCACCCATAATAACCCCAACAGCTTGTTGCAAAGTCATTAAACCGGAATTTACAAAACCAACTGCCATAACAGTTGTAGCGGAACTACTCTGTATAATGGCTGTAACAACAGTACCAACAAGGATACCTTTAACGGTGTTGGAAGTAAGTTTTTCAATTATATTGTGTAACCTATTTCCAGCAACTAGTTCTAATCCTTCACTCATTAAATCCATGCCATATAAAAACAGGGCAAGACCTCCTAAAAGAGCAAAGACATATGCAATAGACATATACTCCTCCTAATAAAATTTCATACATATTGTATAATAACCTAAAAGTAATAAAAATAATAGTGCTTTTATTAATTATTTATAAAAAATAGAATAAATTTTGTTATTCAAGAAAGAAATTAAGCATTTCAAGAAGTAAACAAGGGAAAAACCTACATATTGATATTATAGAAATACGAAATATTGTTAGGAGGAAGTTATGGACAAAAACTTAAATGCATTAGAAGTAAAAAATATATCTAAAAGCTTTAATGGAAAGCAAGCTTTAAAAAAATTGGATTTCGTAATAAAATACGGAGAAATATTTGGCTTCTTAGGACCGTCAGGAGCGGGAAAAACAACTACAATTAAAATGATGACAGGACAATTGGAACCATCGGGAGGAGAGGCCTTTATACTCGGCAGAAATGCTAAGAATATTACTTCTGAAATTTACGGGAAAATTGGGCTTGTAACAGACAATAGTGGAGTTTATGAAAAATTAACAGTAGCAGAAAATATGAAGGTTTATTGTAATATTCACAATGTTCCAGTATCGGAAGCAAATAGGCTCTTAAAAAGGGTTGGACTTGAAAATGATAAGAAAAAACCTGCTGAAAAATTATCAAAAGGTATGAAGCAAAGACTGGTACTTGCAAGGGCTTTAGTTCATAGTCCGGAAATTTTATTTTTAGATGAGCCGACAAGTGGGTTGGACCCAAGTACATCCTTAGCAATACATGAACTCTTACTTGAAGTTAGAAATGCCGGTACAGCAATATTTTTAACTACTCATAATATGGAAGAAGCGTATAAGCTTTGTGATAATCTTGCCTTAATAAATGAGGGAGTAATAGTAGAGCAAGGAAAACCAAAGGAAATAATTTTAAAGCATAATCAAAAACAATCCTTTGAAGTAATGTTGGATAATAATGAAAATATTTCATTTCAAGAGGATTCACCTGAACTTGAAACTTTATTTGATTTAATAAGAAAGAAAAGAGTAAAATCAATTCACTCTTCAGAGCCAACATTAGAAGATGTATTTATTAAATTAACAGGGAGGGTATTAAGTAATGAATATTAGTATTAGAAAAATTTCTGCTATAGCAGGTTTAAAATTAAAAATATTTTCAAGAAATACTTACTATATAATGAGTCCATTTTTGGTAATATTATTAGGCTTAATATTTGGCTATTTTTTCAAGGGAGCAGTACCGGGGTATAGTTTTATAATGACAGTAGGATTTAATATTTCTATGGTTGGAATATCCTTAACAGCTGCAATGGTTGCAGAGGAAAAGGAAAAACATACCTTAAGGGCCTTAATGACATCATCTATAACAGGTGGCGACTATTTATTAGGAAGTGCCTTAATTCCTTTTTTAGTAATGTTAATAACTGCTTTAGTAACTCCGTTAGTAACACAGTTTTCCTATAGTAATATTAATATACCTATGTATCTCCTACTAAATATAATAGGAATAATATCAATGATATTAATAGGATTTATATTTGGTATTTTTGGTAAAAGTCAAGCTCATGTTTCTACTACAACAATGCCTATAATTATGGTTTTAGTAATGTTACCAACATTTTCCATGTTCTCTGAGTTTATAGGGAAAATTAGTATGCTTACAATATCGGGAGTAATGGATAGTTATTTAAATGGTATGATAGAAAATATTAATTATGCCCTGTCTACAAAAGATTGGATAGTACTTGCAGCATGGGTAATAATTCCAGCAATAATATTTATATATGTTTATAGAAAAAATGGAATAGATGAATAAAAAATTAATTGGCTTTAAATAGCCGATTTTTTTTATAAATGGTATAATATAAAATATTTTAATTAATTGATTAGATATTTATATGAAAAGAGGATACCATTGATAGAGGCATATATTTGTGAAGATAATAAAAATATTTTGCAGTTAATAAAAAGAGAAGTTGAAAAATATATATTAATACAGGGTTATGATATTGAAATTAAGGGAACTTATGAAAGACCGGAAGACTTTATAAATAATTTGGAAACTGTTCAACAACGTTCAATTTATTTTTTAGACATAGATTTTAACAACTCAAATCTAAATGGATTTGACCTAGGTAAGGAAATTAGAAAAAGAGATAGCAGGGGATTTATTATCTACATAACCTCCTATGACAATCTTTTAATGGAGACCTTTAAGTATAGGCTAGAAGCATTAGACTATATTATTAAGGACAATGAAGGTGAGTTTATAAAACAAATAACCCAAGCAATCGACTCAGTAGAGGAAAGGCTTATTAATGAACCGGCTTCTGAAAGTAAGTATTATTCAGTTTCAGTTTTTGATACGATTTACAAGGTACCATATAATGAAATACTATATTTCCAAACTTCAGAGAAAGCCCACAGAATCGTACTATATACAATAGACCGCTCCTATGAGTTTTTTGGGAAAATAAGAGAAATAGAAAGGGAATTAGGAGAGGACTTTTGTCGGTCTCATCGGTCTGTCTTAGTGAATAGGGAGAAAATTACATCCTTAAATAAAAAGGATAGTGTCTTAGAGTTAGAAACAGGATTAAGATGTCCGGTATCTAGAAGTAAAATCAAGGAAGTAGAAAATTTTTTATTAATGAGAGGTAAGGATGGAAATTTATCATTTATTTGAAGGAATACCTAGATTTATAATAAAGGGAATCATCTATATAAAATTTTTGGAATTATTCTATAAGGATTTTACCAAGGAAATTTTTTTAAAGGGACTTTTTGTTTTCGTATTAGTGCTGCAATTAGAACAGTGGGGTATATATTATTTTGTATATAATAATATGATTGTTGAGAGGGATTTGGTTTTTAGTATAATGAATTTACTATTAATACTTATTATGACAAAAATATTATATGGAAAGGTATTGGATTATAAAGGAATGTTTATAATTGAAACAACAGTCATTATATATAATATAATAAATATGTTCATCCATTATAAACTTTATGACATTAGTCTATATTTTAAGGATATATATAATGCTTTATTAGTCGAATGGACACTTACCTTTTTAACCTTATGTATTTTTTATTTAATATTTTTAATATTGAAAAAAACAATAAAAAAATTCCAATACTATATGGTATAGATGGTAAAAAAATAAAGTGGTTTATAATTATCTACTTGATAATAGAAACTATTAACTATGGACCACTACGTTATATTTTATCGGGAGAGAAATATTATACTCGTAATATGCTGTATATGGAATTTTTGTATTTTTTAGTAGTAACTTTGGGAATTTTTGGGTATGGATTATTTGGGTTTGTAAGGAAAAACTTGCACCTTAACGAAACAATAATTCTTCAACAAGAAACCTATATTAAGCCCTTAGAATCCATGCAAGAAGATATTAGAAAATACAATCATGATTATAAAAATCTTCTTACAGGAGTCTTGCTTCAAGCAGAAGAAGGAGATTACGACGGAGTTAGACTTTATTTAAAAGATGTATTTGATGAATTTGAAGAAAAGCTGGGAAAACAAATAAGTAAAAACACCCAGTTAAAGAAAATAAAATCCAACGAAGTAAAGGGACTTCTTCTTTCCAAAATGAGTAAAATGGAAGAATTAGAAATAGAATTCCACCTAGAGGTCTTAAATGAAGTAGATAGAATTAATATGAAAACTACAGACCTTGTAAGATGTCTAGGAATATTACTGGATAATGCAATAGAAGAAGTGGAAAAACTAGAAGAAAAAGTAATAAAACTGGTAATACTTCAGGAAGAAAAAGTAACAACGATAATGGTTAAAAACCCCGTAACAGAAAAGGTAAATATTCAAAATATATACGAAGAAGGCT
>DUUN01000075.1 GCA_012841535.1 Gallicola sp.
GCATCTACACCATTTACTTTATAATTTTTACAAGACCATGTTGGATTATTTGCTCTATTACTTCCAGCATTTCTGATATATATATGATCACAATGAGTACATTTAATTTTACAAGAATACTTAGAATGTTCTAACATTTCTTCAGTATTTAAAATATGTCTTGATGGTAATTTCTTTCTTTTTTCGTGTAAAGCATTTGCTTTATCCCATAATTCTTCTGAAACAATTGCAGGTATTCTTTCATCTTTTTCTATTATTTGTCTAGATTTATCTACATTAACTTTTTTATGAGTTTTATAATCTTCTACTTCGGTAAGTCTAGCTGTATAAAATCCTTTATATCTAGGATTAGTTAAGAACTTAGCCATAGAAGTTTGAGAATAAGGTTCACCCTTTCTATTTAAATATCCCATTTCAGCAAGTTCTTCACCAATCTTTTTAAGTCCTACTTTTCCAGATGCATAAGTTTCAAACAAATATCTAATCATAGGTGCTTCTTTTTCGTTTATTTGATACATTCCATCTTTCTTATAATATCCTGTTAAATTTCCACCTATTAATTTTCTATCTTTAATCATTCTATTAATTCCAAATTTAACTCTTTCAGATAGTTTTCTAACTTCATCTTGAGCTAAACTAGACATTATTGTTAATCTAAATTCTGCATCTTCTTGAATAGTATTTAAGTTATCCGATAAGAAATAAACAATAGTTCCTTGTTTTAACAAATACTCCGTATATTTAATTGAATCTACTGTATTTCTTGAAAATCTTGATATTTCTTTTGTTAATATTAAATCTATTTTTCCTAAACTAGCTGCTTCAATCATATTTAAAAATTGAGTTCTATTTTTAACAGCTGTTCCACTTATACCTTCATCAATATAACCTCTTACAAATTTCCAATTCTTATTTTCTGCAATCATTTCTTCAAAATAATTTTGTTGATTTTCTAATGAATTTAATTGATCATCTTTATCTGTAGAAACACGAGCATAATATACTACTTTTAGTGGCATATCATATATTGTTTTTCCTTTTCTTAAATCTTCTCTTGCTTTTTTTATATCCATTATTCCCACTTCCTTTCCTGTGTTCCTGAAACTCCTCCCAAAGTTTACGATGCCATGTTACCTCTCTTGTTTGTCCTTGTCAAATCATCTATACTAACTTGTTACAATTTGCTTATCTTTATATTCATTTCTAATTTTTGTCATTCTTCCTAAAATAGATTTTTCCATTTCACTAAATACTTCTAAATCTATAACTTTATCTTCATATAACTCTCTATTGATAATTAATCTCCACTCTAACAATTTATACTCTATAGGTAAATGTTTAGTGCTATATCTAATTTCAATATCATTATCTGGATTATACATTTAGAACCTCCATTTTCAATGAATTGTATGAAGACATATTAGAAAAAATGAATAACATCTTATTATTAGACATTATTCGTTTCTCCTCTACTAAGTTCTAATAAATGATTCATATCTAATTCTTTATTATGAATTTCAATTATTGTTTTAGTATCTTTATCATTTTGAATTTCTACATGAAATTTATTTTTATTTATTTGTGATAATACTTTAGATTTATCAGATTGTGGTATTTTCTTATTTACAGTAACAGAACAGTAAATTCTATTACTATCTGTCTTTACATAATCATATTTTATATTTTCAATACCAAATATCTTATTAATTATTTCTTCAGTTTCCTTTAAACATTGTTTATCATAATCCAGCATTTCATCATATTCTTCTAATTCAACAGGTTCTAAATCTTTTGATGAATTTCTTGATTTAGGATCTATTCTTTTTACTTTAATATCTTCAACAGTAAAATATGTATTACTTAAATCAATTAAAGGATTTATAGTTCTAACTTCTTCACCACTACTATATGATGAAAACTTTTTATAAATAATTGTATCTCTTAATATTGGATATCCTATTATAGGAAATATTATAGTTTTATAATGAAGTTGTTTTACTTCATCTGGTGTCATTAAATCTCTTGCTATCAATGAAGTTGATTTATTTCCGTTATAATCTCTTAAACTCATTGATTGACTAATAGAATTAGATTCAATTGTTTTCTTTCCCAATCTTTTACTAATTGCTTCTGCTGTTTCTTGTGTATTTGTTTTTAAATAAACAAGACCACAGTTATCTAAAATAATTTGAGATACTTCTTTACCATATACATTATCTAATTGAGAAAACGATTGAATAAAGAAATGGAATCTCATACCTCTTGATCTTGCTACAGATACAATTGCTTCTATATCTGCAAGTGGTGGACAGTTAGCAAATTCATCTAAAATCCAATCTATTTGATATTTCAATTTTTTCTCTTGTCTTGAATTAGCAAGTTTTACTAATTCTCTATATAAAAGACCTACAATAATAGTTACTAAAGTATAATATGTTTTATCTTCATCTGGAACTATTACATATAAAGCTGTTGGTTCTTTACCTAATATATCAAAATCAAAACTATTATTACTTGTTACATTTGCTACATTGATATCATCAAATAAAGCCATTTTCTCACCAAATACAGCTGTAATAGATTTAAAGGTATTATCAGATGCACTTAATATTGAAGTTAAAGAATCTTTTGATTTACTACCATATTCTTTTTGTTCAATATACTTTTTAAAGTTCTTTAAATTCTTTTCTTCCATAGAACTATTTTGAAACTTTCTAATACTAGTCATAGTTATTTGATCTCGTCTGATATTCCCAGATTTATATTCTTCTAAAAAGAATCCAATTAATCCCTCTAATAAATTTTTAGCACTATTATTCCAGAATGGATCTTTACCTTGAACTTTTTCAATCATAATCATAGTTGATAATGATGTTATTAATCTATTTGTTTCAGCTAGTGCTGACATGGATAAATTATTATATTCTAACTTTTTATTCTTATCTTTTTCTTTCTTTGTTTTCTTTTCGTATTCAATATACTTTTCATATTCTTTAATAATAGGTTCTAATATATTAAATTTATTTGATAATTCTGGATGTCTAAAATCTATAGTTAAAACATTGTATCCATTTTTCTTAAACATTGATGAAGTTGTATTATAAATTTCTCCTTTTGGATCTGTTATAAATACACTTCTTTTATTTTTAGCTGTTGCTATAAAAGAACAAAATGGAATAACTGCTGTAACTGATTTACCAGATCCAGTAGAACCTAAATATACATAATGTGGTGTTTCTTTATCTACCCACATATACTTTAAATCTTTACTAAATAAAATAGGCACACCAGCTTCTCTGATGTGTCCTATTCTTTCTTTAACAAAGTATTTTTCTATCTCACTTTTACTAGAAAATCTTGCACTACCGTATTCATTATCACTTTTTATTTTATGCTTAGCCATCATTGGTTCTATATACATAAATCCAATTGTAAAAACTACTAGCACAACTAAAAGTATAATAATGTTAATACTCATTATCCTCCATATTATAATTCATAATCATCACTTAATTCCTTTTCTTTATCTAATTCATATTTCTTAATTTGAATAGAATAATTATTTGAATTATATTCACCATTACACCATAATTCAAAACTATCATCTGATTCACTATAAATCCATTCACCATCATTATTTTTAAAATTAGGAGAATTTTCTTCTATAGCATTTAAGTTATCAAAATCAGAATCAGTTTTTGCATCTTTTACAGCTTGATTAAATATTTTCTTTGCTTCATTGATATCTGTTGCAACTCCATAAATTGAATAATCAATTTCATCATCAACTACAGCATTATTAGTAATTACATAAATATTATTTTCTTTTTCCTTTTCTAGTTTTTTAATATAA
>DUUN01000503.1 GCA_012841535.1 Gallicola sp.
AAAGAAAGGGATAGGGGAAATAAAATTTCGGGATTTTATTCAGAATACTCTTTAAAATCTAGGGAGAATTATTACTTAGCCTATAATTATTGGGTTAATCTTGGAATTAAGTTAAATCTAATTCTATTATTACTATCTATTATTATATACATATTTATAAAGAAAGAATTTAAGAATTACATTGTTAATATATTTTTACTTATTATATTATTAAGTCAAGTTTTAATATGGATGAAATCAAGTAGGTATATTAAATCCTACCATATGAAAGGAAGAAATAAATAAATAATAATGTTTATCAATACCTCCTAGGGGTATCTATACTTTAGAGAAAAATTAGGAGGAATTTATGCATAATATAGACTTAGTTGTAACCTTAACAGCCCATGAAAGAGATTCAAATAATGTGACAATTGCCTTTACTATGGGAATGACTGCAGCACAAAAGGGATATGATGTAGAATTACTACTTCTATCTGATGCAGTACATTTAGCATCAAAGGGATATGCTGAGAAAATAGATATAGGTGAGCCATTTAAACCTATAAAAGAGTTATTACCGGCATTTTTAGAAGCAGGTGGAAAATTAAAAGTATGTTCAGCTTGCATGAAACATAATGGAGTAGAAGAAGATAGTTTAGTAGAAGGTGCTGAAATAATAAATGCAGACTATGTAGTAGATGCAATAATGGAAGCTAAAAAATCCTTACAATTAAATTAATAGGAAAAGCTAATGATTATAAATATCTAAATCATTAGCTTTTGTTGTTCATTACTTACTTAATCCATTTTTCTATGTCAACTTCTTTAAAAACACTTCTTTGAAATTTGTCTTTTAAATGGAAAGGTACTGTACAATCGAAGATGGTTTTACAGGATATTCCAACTTGGGAAATTGAATTACTATATTCCGGTGTTTGTGAAGGGTCTAAAGGATGACAACTTACTCCGGGAATAGTGATTACATCTTTATCTCCTTGAAATCTTGTATTCATAGCCCACAGTACGTCATTTGAATCAAAAATATCAACATCTTCATCTACTAAAATCACATGTTTTAATTCTGAAAATGCTGCAAAGGCAAGTAAAGCAGCTTGTCTATGTTTACCTTCATCAGAAGGACTTCTTTTTATAAACTGAATAATAGCCATGTATTTGCCTCCACCGGAAGGATGAGCATAGACATTTTTTATATTACCAGGTAAAGCTTTTTCCAGTAAGATTAAGATGGAAGCTTCAGTAGGTATTCCGGCCATATTTACATGCTCTTCAGAAGGACCTATACATGATTGCATTATTGGGTTTTTTCTATGAGTAACGGCTTTAACCTTTATTACAGGTAATTCCGGTTTACTTGAACCTGTATATCCGGGAAATTCCGGCATGGCTTTTCCGGTGTTTGTATTTAAATCTTCTCTAATTCTTTTGTTTGGAATTAATTCCCCTTCAATTACGTATTCTGCATTAGCTATAGCCTTTTCATTTACAGTTAGACAATTTACTAATTTTACAGGCTCATTTCTTAATCCGCCGGCAATTGAAAGTTCATTAAAACCTAAAGGAGTAGTTGGAGGTTCAAAACAAGAAGCAATTTCTATAGCAGGATCAACTCCTATACTTATAGATATAGGCATAGGCTTATTGTCTTTTTCATACATCATTCTTAAAGTATCTAAATGTCTACCTGGAACAAAATACATAGAAATTTCATCCTTACTTTGTAAACATAATCTATGTATAGTTATATCGGATAATCCATTTATAGGGTTAGTTCCGTAACACATTCCCATTGTTATATACGGACCGGCATCCTCTTCAGTATTAGTTGGTGCAGGAATAAGTTTTCTAATATCAAATCCACTATCAGAAGCTAAGTGAACAACTTCTTGGCATGTAGCTTCATTATTGGATATAGTAATAGGATCTATTGGATTGTTTAGAGAGTCTTTTAATAAAAAACCAAGTTTTTCAGGTTTTTCATTTAACAATAAGCCAACTCTTTCACGACTTGACAAAAGTCCTATTAATACTTTGGAATTTTCATGTCCTTTAACGTTATTAAAAATCATAGCAGGACCTAATTTTGTAGGTCTTTTTACTGTACCGCCGGCTCCAACATATCTATATATTCCCGATATTTCAGCAAAAGGATCAACTTGTACATCTGTTTCCAATATTTGATTTGGAAAAGTTTTGAGATATTCAATAGATGTTCTTAAATCATTGATTTTAAAATTCATAAATTCACTTCCTATTCTTTGATGTTTTCTTTACAAAATTGCCAAAATTTCTTTGTAGTTGCTGTATGATTTTTATTGTTTTTTATCAAAAGAATAAGTTTATTTTTCAAAGGTTTTTCAAAAGGAATACTAACAATATTATTAATATTGCTTGTTTCTAGTAATTTTTTTGGTAGAATGCTAATACCGATGTCCTTAGAAATCATTTCTAATATAAGATTATGTCTTGAAACTATGTTTTTTATGTTTAGTTTTAAATTCCTTCTTTCGAACTCTTTAATAACTATGTCATTTAAAGTAGAGGTTTTATCCATTAGAATAAAGGGATATTTTTCTATTTCTTCATAACTAAGGGTTTTTTTATGGGCTAGTTCATGATTTTTATTACAGACTAATAGAAATTCATCTTCATAATAATTTATAAAATTATAATTGGAGAGCACTAGGTTAAAATTATCCCGTACAAGTGCAATATCAACTTCATCATTATTTAAAGCTTGCATTACATATTCTTGGTTCATTTCAATAATATTGAAATATATTTTTTTATCTAAATTTTCACTGCTAAACTTTGCTAATAATGAACTGGTTCCATAATAAGATAGTATTGGAATAGATGCAAAACGAATATAAGTTTCGGAGACAGCTCTATACTGGTCTAAAGATTTATTTAGCTTATTGTATTCTTTAAAAAAAGATTGAGCAAAGTCATATACCTCTTTTCCGGCATGAGTTAATTCTATTATAGATTTTCCTCTGTTTAATAATTCTATACCTAGTTCGTTTTCTAAAGCTTTGATTTTTTTCGAAAGTGATGATTGAGAAATAAACATTTCATTGGCAGCTTTTGTAAAGCTTTTATATTTTACAATAGCTAAGAAGTATTCCAGTTGGTCAGTATTCAATTAATTACCTCCTTAGAAACTCTAGCTTATTTGTTTAGCTAAAGTTTATAAAAAATAAAGTAGTATATCAATTCTATTTTAGAAAAAGGTTATTCTAAAAAGAAATTGTTGTTATAAATAATAGCTGATATTATTTATTTGCCATTATATAGGTTATATCAATTCTAATATCAAATAGAAATAATTACCATTAAAAATTCAACATACAGGGGATATTTATGAAAATAATAGTAGGAGTAACAGGAGCTAGCGGTGTGGCCCTAGCCTATAAAATTTTAGAATATTTGAATAAAATTGAAGAAGTTGAAGTCCACTTGATCTTATCTAAAAATGCCAAAGAGAATTTTAAATATGAAACATCATTAGATTATAAAAATGTATATAAATTTGCAGATTTTGTATATGATAATAATGATTTATCAGCTAGAATAGCCAGTGGTTCAAATGATTTTCATGGAATGGTTATTATTCCATGCTCAATGAAAACTTTAGCAGGAATTGCTTCCGGATATGCTGAAAATTTAATTTTAAGAGCAGCAGATGTTTCATTGAAAGAAAAAAGAAAGCTTATAATAGTTCCAAGAGAAACACCGCTAAATGTAATTCATTTAAGAAATATGAAATATTTAGCAGAACTTGGAGTAACAATAATTCCGCCAATGCTTACTTTTTACAATAATAGCAATACCTTAGATGAACAAATGGATCATATTGTAGGAAAGGTTTTATGGCAACTGGGAATAAAATACGATAAATTCAAAAGTTGGAAGGGTAAATAAAATGGATTTTATATTAGAAAAAGGAGTAGGAAAATATAAAATAATATGTACAATAAAATTTATTGGTGAAGATTTAGTAATATTTGTACAAGGTGGAGAAAAATATCATATTGGAGCCATAGCAGTAGGACTACCAAGAGAGAGTTTAAATGAAAAAGGAGCAATTTCATCAGATGTGACTACAATGGCTATACCATATCACAAAGAGGATATGATAGCTAGAGAATGGGCAAAAAGTACTAGTAAGATTATAAATAGAGTAACAGTAGCAATAGTAGGCATACATATAGATAATGCCACTAGGAAAGATATTGAAACATTAATTGATAATAATAATAAACTATTAGATGAATTTATAAAATTAATAAAAAATAAGTTTAACAAAGCATAGCCAATAGAAAATAGTACTGAAGGATTTATTTCCATCAACACTATAAATTATAGAGCCTAGAAAAAGCTAATGATTATAAATATCTATATCATTAGCTTTTGTTTTTAATTATTGTATAGCCTATTACATTCTTTTTTAGAGTAGTATCTACATACAAAGAAAGTTATTAAAGAAATAATTGTGATTCCTATAAAAATATAAAAATCTATAAACATATCTAAGGGAAAAATTATATCTAAAAAGCTTTCTAGGGCAAGTGGAATGACAAACAATATTACGCCTAGAGTATTTTTTTAATTTTCAAAAGAGGTAAATTAATGGAGACAAAAAATACTATATACTTTGTAAGACATGCTGAATCGGATACAAATATAAAAGATGAAATATTACGACCATTAACAGCTAAAGGAAGAGAAGAAAGTAGAATTATAAAAAGTTACTTAGCTAATAAAAACATAGATTTAATTTATTCTAGCCCATATAAACGTTCAATTGAAACATTAAAAGATTTTTCTTCTTACATAGATAAAGAAATAATTATTATTGAAAATTTAAAGGAGAGAAGAATTTCAGAAGAATGGATTGAAGATTTTGATAGTTTTGTTGAAAATCAATGGGGTGATTTTAATTTTAAATTAAATGGTGGAGAAGCCTTACTTGAAGTACAAAAAAGAAATATTAAAGCAGTACAAGGAATATTAAGAAATAATCCAAATAAGAATATTGTTGTAGGAACTCATGGAACTGCCTTGTCTACTATAATTAATTATTTTGATAATAGTTTCCAATATGAAGAGTTTAAAAGGATTAAGAATATTATGCCATGGCTTATTAAAATGGACTTTATAGATGGAAGGTATATTAAAATTCAAGAAATAGACTACAAAAAAGGTTGATATCTATCAACCTTAATGTGTTGTTCCACCAATTGTTGTAATATCCTCTTTTCTTGTAATTGCAGTTTCTACACATATCTCCAAGCCTTCTGCAATTTGTATTAAAGATAATGATGGTGTATTTACTTTATTTATAACCTGTTCTGTTGAATAGGGAACATGAATAAAGCCACCTTTAATATTTTTAAATTCAGGACTTGTATTTAAAAGATAAAGCAGTCCATACATTAGATTATTACATACATAGGTTCCGGCACTGTAGGAAATTGAAGCTGGAATATGGCTCTTTTTCATATTTTCCACCATTGCCTTCACAGGTAAGTTTGTAAAATATGCATTTTCCCCATCTTTAAAAATTACTTCATCTACTGGCTGTTGTCCCTTGTTATCTGGAATTACTCCATCGTTTAAATTAATGGCAACTCTTTCAGGGGATATTGTAAACCTTCCACCTGCCTGTCCTACACATATTACTATATTTGGCTTATTTTCTTTCATAGCCTTTTCTAAAACCTTTATTGAATCGTTAAAAACCGTAGGAACTTCTAATTTTATTATTTCAGCACCAGCAATTTTACTGGGAAGTAGTTTAATTGCTTCAAATGCTGGGTTAATTTCTTCTCCACCAAAGGGATCAAATCCTGTTATTAATACTTTCATAAATTCCTCCTATATAAATAATATTATAACTAAATAAAACGAATTACAATTATGAAAAACATAAAAACAAGTCTAATATGTTATAATCATTAAAAACCATAGGAGATAAAGATGTTACCGGAAAAACTTAAACAAGGGGACACTATTGGACTTTTTTCACCATCGTCTCCTTTTACTTATTTAACACCAAAAAGATTTGAAAGAGGGAAGAAGTTTCTAGAGTCAAAGGGCTTTAAGCTATTAGATGGAAAGCTTACAGGAAAATACGATTATTATCGTTCAGGCAGTATTAAGGAAAGAGCAAAGGAACTAAATGAATTAATTAGAAATAAGGAAGTAAAATGTATAATGTCCTCTATTGGTGGCTTAAACTCAAATTCTATTTTGCCCTATATTGATTATGAAGCTTTAAGGAATAATCCTAAAATAATTATAGGTTATTCTGATGTAACAGCAATTTTATTGGGAATTTTTGCAAAAACCGGACTTACTACCTTTTATGGTCCTGCCCTAATAGCTTCTTTTGGGGAGTTGTCGCCTTTTGTAGACTTAACCTACGAGTATTTTAAAAATATACTAGTAGATGAAAAAGAATTACCCTATGAAATGCCAACTCCTACTTATTGGACTGAAGAATTTATAGACTGGGAAAGTCAAAACAGAAGTAAAAGGAAAATAGAAAATAAATTAGTTACTTTAAATTCGGGAGTTGCAGAAGGTAGGCTTATTGGTGGAAATTTAAATACCATGTCAGGTATTTGGGGCAGTCCCTATATGCCGGAAATTGAAAAGGGGGATATTTTTTAATAGAGGATTCTTTAAAGGATATTGGTACAGTTGAAAGAAGTTTTGCTCATTTAAAGATTACCGGAGTTTTTGATAAAATAGGTGGGATAATTTTAGGAAAACATGAATTATTCGATAATAAAGAATCAGCTAGGAAGCATTACGAGGTTTTAAAAGAAGTAATAGGCCATACTAACATACCGATTTTAGCAGAATTTGACTGTAGCCATACCCATCCTATGTTAACAATGCCAATAGGTTTAAAAGTTAAATTAGATGCAGATAAACAAAAAGTTGAAATACTTGAAAAATATATAGATTAAATAGGAAGTGACAAAGGTAACTAAAACAAATTACCTTTGTCACTTATTTATTCCTTTAATATTTGATATTCTTCTTACTATAGGAAGGGGGAATAAGTTATGAAAAAATTTGAGTATAAATTAATGAAAACCGATGCTAAAGGAATATTCGGTGGAAAGGTAAATGTGGAAGAGTTAGAATATGAACTTAACCAATTAGGTCAAGAGGGCTGGGAACTAATGGAAAACATAGGTATGAATCAAGATTATGGTGCCACCCGTTGGTTAATTTCTGTATTTAAAAGGGAAATATAAAAATATATAATAGATGGCTTATAGCTGTCTATTTTTCTTATGATATAATAGTACAAAATTAGTATATATATATAAGTTAAGTGATAATTTTTTTAATTATACAAATAAAATTTAATTATTGGTGAATATATGGGAAAACTTAAGCTTGAAAAAAATACTTACAATGGAATTGAAAGACATGATATTCTATTTCTTTTAACATATTTTTTTATATTTGAAATAATAGGCTTATTTGCCTTTATGCTTATTTACATGTTTCTACCGTTAAATGAGTCTTACCTGGATTTATTATATGAATTTTCATTTTATGCAGTTTTAACGGGTATGGGAATATCCTTTTATAAGAAAGATTTAATTAGCTGTTTTAATAAGTTTAAAAAACATTGGTTTAAAATAATATTAATTCTCTTGGGAATAACTGTTCTAGATACCTATTTGGAATATTTTATGGATATTATTTTTAAATTGCCTACTCCGGAAAATCAAGAGATGTTAAATGAAGCCTTTATGGAATTTCCGATTTTTGAATCAATAACAACAGTTATATTTGCTCCTTTTATAGAGGAATTGGTTTTTAGACATATATTAATAGGTAAATTATCGGGAACAATTTCAACTATTGGTGCAGCAATTATTAGTATTGTATTATTTGCCTTTGTTCATAGTGGATTTAGTCTTTCATTTTTATCCTATATAACCGGTAGTATAATTTTAGCTCTTATTTATATAAAATCAGGAAAAAATGTAGTTGTTTCAATTAGTTATCATGTAATTTGGAATTTATTGGCAACAATAACCATGATTAGTTTAATTTAAAGGGAAAAATGAAAAATAATAATTTAGAAAATCGAAAGCAAAATAGAAAAATCATAAAAAATATTGTTTACGCCTTCTTATACTTTGTACTTTTAGATGAAATATTAGTCAGAGTATTACCAGTTTTTATTGATATTAATAATAAAGTATTAATAAATGCCGTATACAACGGGTCAAAAATATTTATAATGTCAGTTTGCGGACTTGTATTTTATTGGCATGAGTTAAGAACAGGTATGAAGGAATTTTTTAACAAATGGTGGAAGAAAATAATACAATTTTTACTGGTATTTATATTGTTTACAATATTATCGGAAATAATTGGTTTCTTAATTGAAATTCCAACATCTTCAAATCAATATGTTCTGGAAGAAATGATAGATTCATATCCTATAATGATATTTGGAACAATAATATTAGCACCATTTGTTGAAGAAATTATATTTAGACATATATTAATAGGAAGGCTGTCAAAAACCATACCGAAATTATTAGCCATAATTATCAGTTGTACTTTATTTGCCTTAATTCATAGTGGTTTAACCATATCCTTTATAGTATATTTTTTAATGGGCATAGCTTATACAATTATTTATATACTAAATAAAGACAATTTTGTAGCCTCCTTTATTTATCATGTAATTCACAATTCAATAGTATTATTATCGGTACTAGGTATTTTATAGATCATTTGTTAAGCAAATGGTCTTTTTTTATTTCCCATAAAAAATTAAAATTATTTAATATTTTTCTAATCTAACAAATTTGTTAGATTAGCACTATATATATTATAAATGGCTAAATTTAAATGAAGATATAAATTAGTTTAATAAATATTATATTGACAAGGAGACTACTTGGCATTACAATGTAGTTACTACTTGGTAATACAAAGTAGACTAGAAAAGAGGTGATTAAATGATTCCGTCCCAAATGCTAAAGGGAGTTTTAGAGGATTGTGTATTGGAAATAATATCAAAAGATGATTTATATGGCTATTTAATAGTTCAGGAATTAAGGGACTATGGGTTTGAGGACATAGTAGAGGGAACAATTTATCCCATACTTTTAAGATTGGAAAAGAAAAATTTAGTCACTTCAGAATATAGGGCTTCGGAATTAGGACCAAGGAGAAAATATTACCATATAACAGAGGAAGGGTTAAAACAGTTGGACAACTTTTACGAAAACTGGAAGGAACTTTCTCAGATTATTAATAGAATTTTAAATAGTAAGGAAGCAAGTAAAGAAAATGAGGAAGAATAATTTTACAAAAAAAAGATATAAACTAACAAATAGATTAAACAAGGAAAATAGAAAGGGATATTCAAATATACATTATTATATGAATTTTGATGATATTGCAGACCCTAGTAAGGACGAACTTTCCTATAATATTGCAAAGAAAATATATGATGGTCAAGAAATAGGCCTGACCTTTGAAGAAATAATAGGAGGAGATTATAGGGATTATTGTAATTCCCTTATAGCTAGTAGGAAAAAACCACCAGTAAAAAATAAGCTTAAGGTTTTTATTAGGTATGAAAGCTATGTTATTCTACTGGCCTTAATAGTAAATTTGCTCTTACAAAAGCCTAATATTAACAGTATTTTAAGAAAAGGAGTTAACTTAACAGGTTATGGAATAATGGCAGTAATTACTGGAATAATATATTTCGGAGTTACTCTTGTTCTTTTAAGGGAAGCTAGTAAATACAATAAAATTATTTCCGATGTAAAAGATGGAATGTTTATTACGCTAATAGCAATAGCAAGTTTAATTAATACAAATATCTATATAGGTTTTTGGATTTATATTTTATTAGTAATAATTTTTGTAGTACTGGCAGTTGTAATTAGTAAAAAATTAAAGATTTAAAAAAGTAGAAGTTATTAGGAGTTTATTATGAACTATAAGGAACTAAAAAATCAAAATGAAATATACTTTGAAAAACTACCAAAAGAATATAAGGAAAAACTTGTAGAAATAGGAACATATTTAGAAGTTAATAATATTTCTATTTATAATATTGAAAAAATTAAGGCGGATATTATAAATATTATGCTTGAAGGGGCGAATAGGGGAGAAAAAGTAGAAAATGTTATTGGTGAAAATAATAATATTTTTGCTAAGGAAATATTAGACAATGTACCAAAAATGAATTTTATAGAAAAATTTTTTAATTTTATTTATATTGCAAGATTTGCAGTATTAGGCATTTTAACTGCTTATATATTTGGAGGAATATCTGAAATATTAGATGATAAAAGTATAACTGAAGCAAAAATTAAATTTGATTACTTAGCATTTATAATAGTAGTGGTATTTGCAATAATTATGTATAAGCTAAATAAAAAAAGAGGGGAAAATATATTCAATAAAGAAAAGAACACTAGATATGTTTTTCTAATGATTATAAATACAGTCGTAGTTATAATAGCTGTGTTACTGCACCAACAATTTAAAAATTTAACATATTTTTATTACCCTGAAATAATAAGTTGGATAATTATTTTTATACTTATTGTATTAAGTATTATATCTACATTCATTGTTAATAAAAATAATTAAATGCAAGGGAGTTTGCTATGAAATATAAGGAATTAAAAAAAGAAAACAAAAATCTTATAAATAAAATACCAGGTGAATATAAAGTTAAATTGGAATATTTAGGAGAATATTTAGATGCAGCAGATATATCTCTCTATGAAATAGAGATTATAAAAAATGATTTATTAAATATGATTTTAGATGCAATAAACAGAGGGGAAAGTCCAAATGAAATATTTAATGAAAGTTTTGAAAAATTTTCAGAAGATATAGTTAAAAATACTAAAAAAATTAGTTTAGCAGAAAAAATTAGAGAAATGATTTACAATGTAAGATATTTTTTATATTTAATATTAATTTTATCAACTTATTTTAGTTTTAAAGACATGGGAATTAATTCGGTTTTTAAAAGCTATACAGAACATAATGTAGTAAGTATTTTTTTAATAATTGTATTAATTATATTTGTGTATTTTTATAATAGAAAATTTAAGAGAAATATATTTAGTAATTATAGATATAGGAAAATTGAACAACAGTATAATATTTTAACTATGGCATATATTTTATTATCAATTTGGGCTGAAAGAAATTTAACTTTTAAAGAATTTTTAATTCCATCGAAATTAACAGTATTTATTTATCTGATTTTATTAATTATTATAATATATTGTACTTTTAGTATTGAAAATAAAAAAAGATAGAGCAATAAGGAGTTTGCTATGAAATATAAGGATATAGAAATAGAAAACAACAAAATTATTACAAAATTAAATAAGGAAAATTATAAAGCCTATAAGGAAATAGCTATTTATTTGGATTTAGATAGTCGAATGGATTTAAGGGGAAGAATAATAAAAAATGATATTGTAAAAATGCTTTATGATGGACAAGTCCGAGGAGAAAACTGGGAAGAAGTTATAGGTGAAAATATAGAGGAATTTGCAGAAAATATTAAAAAAGAAAGAGAAGGTGCAGGAAGTAAATTAAAACTACTTTACACTTTAAGAAATGTAGTAGGAGTTGTTTTCCTTGTATTATTTATGAGTTTAGTTACAAATTTATTTAATTTAGACACTGCCTATAAAAATGGTGTAAGGTTTCCAATCTATATGCTTGCTGGTTTAATAGCTGGAATAATATATGTAATATATATAACTAATCATTTTAATGAAACAAAACAAAAACATAAACCTTGGTATAACATAGGAGTTTTAATTGGACCGGTGATTATTTTTACATCTATAATTACTGACTATTACTTTAGTATTAATTTTTGGTTTTTTACAATTTCATTAATTATTTCCTTTATTTTAACAATAGTTTTTCATATTGAATATAAGAAGGAAATGAATAGATTATTTAGGGAGAGTTTGTAGTGAATTTTAAGGAAATAGAAATTGAGAATAATAAAATAATAAATAAGTTAACAAGGGAAAACTATGCTGTTTACAAGAAAATAGACTACTATCTTGGACTGAATGACGGTATAGATAAGAGTAAATTACTAATAAAAAACGACATTGTTAATATGCTTTACGATGGGCAAAGTAGGGGAGACAACTGGGAAGAAGTAATTGGAGAGGACTACAAGGCCTTTGCCGATGAAATATATGAATCTAAGAAAAAGATGGGCTTTAAATTAATCTTCCTGTATTTTATTAGAAATTTGACCATAGGACTTTTAGTAACAATGTTATTAAATATATTTTTCAACCTTGTGACCATATCCTATGTAAAACAAAGTCCAGGTAAAATCAGAGTTTTTGACCTTAGTATTTTTACAATATTTATAGTAATTTTAACAGATATATTTTTTATAAAAATTCAAAATATTAGAAAGGTATTTAGTGGCAAGGTATTTGGAATTGTAGTATCTTTAGGATTTATTGCAGCAATGTTTTATCCAATAATAGAAAATAAAATAGGATATGGCTTTACTCTTACAGCCTTTATAGTTCTAGCTGTACTATCTGTAATTTTGTTTTTTATTAAGCCAAAGGAGAAAAATGTACAAAAATACTATATTACTATATTTTCAATTTTTATAGCAATGATGGTACTTGCACAGTTTTTAAGACTGCCAGAGTTTTGGATTGGTGAAAAAACATATATGGTTCTATTTGTTCTTAATATAATACTTGTAATTTTACTAAGTAAAAAATACAAAAGGGAAGTAAATACTTGGATTAACTCTTAGGAGGAAGTATATGAAATATTCTGAATTAAAGAAATGTAATAGTGATTTAAAATCTCAATTAAATGGAGATTATTATTCGACCTATAAGGATGTTGAACATTATTTAAGGGCAAAAATAAAATCCACCATAGATATAGATATAGTTTTATACGATATTTTAAATATGTTTTTAGATGGACAAAATAGAGGGGAAGACATTAGTAATATTGTAGAAAATATTGATGATTTTGGAAGAGAAGTATTAAAGAATTATACAAAACCAAGTTTTTTAAGTAGATTAATATCCCTACTATATGACTGTAGTTATTTTATTATAGCATATTTTATTCTAGTAATATTTTCTTTACTGGATTTAGACAAATCCTCAGGAAATATATTGACCTACAGGGTGAATTTGGATTTAAGCTTACAAGGAATGGTGCTAGGTTTTTTAATAGGTGGTATTATTATATTTGTATTAAATAAATATACTAAACCGAGTTTTAGGAAAAAATATAAAATCATACAAATAATAATGAGTTTTATAGCGGCTATATTAATAATTATATTTGGAAATATTATTTTTAACACTTGGTTTTTTGAAAACCCAATAATAATAAACACCAGTCTACTTTCCCTTATAATTATATCCCTTATAATAATTCTCTTAGTATTATATGTAAGAAAGTTAGCTAATAGTATTGAAACTTAAGGAAAAATATACAGTTGTGGATTTTAACAATAAAAGATTTATAGAAGTAGTAAAAATTAACACAGATGAAAAATATGGGAAAACAAATAATGTTAATAATATTAAGGGCTATAAACTTATAAATGACGAAAAATCAAAGGATTTATTTTTAAAAAGAGAAGAAGCTTTTAAAGATATGGGAAATATATTAATAGGAATAAATTTAGATAATAATGGTTTTTATATTGAAGGAAGTAATTTATTAAAAAGAAGAATTATTTGTAAAAGAGGGCTTTCTGAAGAAGAAATAAACAATATTTTTTTAGCAACAGAATATATACTTTGTAATAATGATTAAAATTAAGATACAAATGCATTACTGTAAAAGTGGTGCATTTTTTATTCGCTAACAGTCTACGGCTCGTGGATTGTATTTTATAGATTTTACAAATAGAATGTTCAAGAGGTGTATGAAAAAATGGACAAGGAAAAAAGAAAGATATTATTAGAGAATTATAAAAATAGGAAGCCGGAAAAGGGGATACTTTCTATTAAAAATAAAACTGAGGAAATAGAATTTTTAACTATAGCTAAGGATAAAAAAGCGAATATTAATAGTATAAAGATGAAATTAAATACAAATTGGCATCCTAATAAAGAACTACAGGACCTATGGAATAAATACGGTGAAGGGGATTTTGAAATAGATTTAATTGAAAAATTAAAGTACGATGATCCAAAAGAAGATTATACTAGGGAATTAAATGAGTTACTGGAAATATTATTGTTAGAAAAGAAGGATGCAAGAAGATTGGAGAAGAAAAAAAGTAACTTGTAAGTAATTTATATTTACAGGATAAGATATAAAGCTTTATTTGTTCATTAAAAAGAGTTAAAATATAGTAAAGGGATATGTTATTTTGGAGGCATTATACTATGGACTGTGCTAAAATTGGTGAGTTAATTTACAACTTAAGAAAAGAACAGGGATTGACTCAAAAAAACATTGCAGACAAATTGAATATTAGTAATAAAACCGTATCGAAATGGGAAAGAGGATTAGGCTGTCCTGATATTGCCCTTTGGAATGATCTTTCGGAAATATTAAATATAGATATTTCTCAAATGATGACTGGTGAAATTAGTTTAAATAAAGAGGATATTGGAAAATTATCCAGAATTCGTTTTTATACATGTCCAAATTGTAAAAATATTTTAACTAGTACAGGAGTAGCTACAATATTTTGTTGTGGAAGAAAACTGGACCCACTTATTCCTAAGAAAAATGAATTTGTTAAGGTGAAAATTAACATTTCAGATATTGAGTACTATATTACAACAGATCATGAGATGAATAGACAAGCCTATATATTATTTGCAGCCTATGTAAAAAATGACAATGTTTTTATTAGAAGAATGTATCCGGAACAGAGTCCTAATTTTAGAATTCCCTATACATCAGGAGGAAAATTATATATTTATAGCACAAAATTTGGATTTTTAAATATAGACAATGGATTTAATTAAATATAAATTTTAACCCTGGTAAATTTTACTAGGGTTTTTTTATGCTATTAAAAAATTATTAATAATATTTATTAAAATATTGGGTAGTAAAATAATTGGGAAAGAATAAAGATAAAGAACAAATACATATATGAATACTAAATATAGTGCTATACTAAATTTAGGAGCAATAATGATTATAAATTTTTAAATTGCAAAAGGAGGGATAGTAGTGGATATAATTGAAAGATTTAAAAACTATGTAAAAATTGAAACAACATCAGATGCTAACAGTACAACAGTACCAAGTACTAAAACTCAACTGGACTTTGCTAAAAAATTAGCTGAGGAGCTAAGGGAAATTGGATTAGTGGATATTGTTCAAGATAAAAAGGGATATGTTTATGGAAAGCTTGAAGGAAATATTGAAAAACATATACCTACTGTTGGATTTATAGCTCATATGGACACATCTTCGGATTTTATTGGAAAAGATGTAAATCCTCAACAATTTGTCTATACCGGTGGAGATATTAAATTAAATGATAATTGTGTAATGACTGTTAAGGAGTTTCCATTTTTAAAGGATTTAGAAGGGCAGGAATTAATTACTACAGATGGAACAACGCTTTTAGGAGCAGACAATAAGGCAGGAATTGCAATAATAATAGATGCAATGAAGTATTTGAAGGAACACCCTGAAATTAAACATGGACATATTCAAGTTGGTTTTACTCCAGATGAAGAAATAGGACGAGGAGCAGACCATTTTGATGTACATGGCTTTAATGCAGATTTTGCCTATACAGTAGACGGTGGTCCAATTGGGGAGTTAGAGTTTGAAAACTTTAATGCAGCTACTGCAAAAATAAAAATTAGGGGACAAAGTGTTCATCCTGGTACAGCAAAAAATATTATGGTTAATTCCCTTTTAATTGCCATGGAATTGGAAAACATGCTTCCTAAAAATGAAAAGCCTGAATATACAGAAGGTTATGAAGGATTTTTCCTTTTAAAGGATATGCAAGGCAATGTTGAATATACAGAAATGGAATATATAATAAGGGATCATTCTATGGAAAAATTCGAGAAAAAGAAAAGTTTACTTGAAAATATAGTGGAATTTTTAAATGAGAAATATGGTAATATAATCGAATTGGAATTAGATGACAGCTATTATAACATGAGGGAGAAAATAGAGCCTCATATGGAAATAATAGACCTAGCTGAAATGTCTATGAAACAGTTGGGAATAGAACCTAATATAAAGGCAATACGTGGTGGAACAGATGGTGCTAGACTTTCCTACATGGGACTGCCAACACCAAATTTATTTACCGGAGGTTATAATTTCCATGGTAAATTTGAATTAATTCCAACAGAGTCAATGAGAAAGGCTTCACAGCTACTAGTTAAAATAGCTGAAAATATGGTAACAGAAGATATTATAGGATAACTGAAAAGTTATCCTTATTTTAGGAGGATATATGGGAAAATTAACAGGATTAAAACCGGAAAGAGTATTTTATTATTTTGAGGAATTAACAAAAATTCCAAGATGTAGTTATAATGAAAAAGCCGTAAGTGATTATTTAAAATCCCTAGGAGAAAAATTAGGCTTGGAAACTATTCAAGACGAAAGTTTAAATATAATAATGAAAAAACCTGCAACAAAGGGATATGAAAATTCTGTAGGAATAGTAATTCAAAGTCATATGGATATGGTTTGTGAAAAAGAAGAAGGTTCAAATCATAACTTTACATGTGACCCCTTGGAAATATTTGTTGAAGGTGATTTAATAAAGGCAAATAAAACTACCCTAGGTGGCGATGACGGTATAGGTGTAGCAATGGGGCTGGCATTAATGGAAGACAATGAACTAGAGCATCCTAAAATGGAACTAGTTGTTACAGTAGAAGAAGAAGTTAAAATGACCGGTGCCTTTAATTTGTCGAATAAAGTACTAGAAGGACGAAAATTAATTAATATTGACTCTGATGAAGAGGGAATACTTACTATGGGTTCTGCCGGTGGTGAAGCAATAGATATAAAACTACCTTTAAATTTTGAAGAGGTAGAAAATTCTACTAATTATGAAGTTAATATTTCCGGTTTACTTGGAGGTCATTCAGGTATGGAAATTGGAAATGGCAAGGGGAATGCCATTAGAATACTAAGTGAAGTTTTAGAGGAAATATTTAAAATTACTGAATTTAAAATAGTAAGCATTTCCGGTGGAACTAAGGACAATGCAATACCAAGAGATGCAGTTGGAATTATTTCCATAGCTACTAGTAGTGAGAATAAGCTATTGGAAAATTTAGAAAATATTAAGAAAATAGTTAAGGAGAACAATAAAAAAATTGAAGGAGATTTAAATATTAGTATAGAAAAGGTTAATAAATCTTCAAAGGCAATGTCTAAAAAGAATACAGAAGATATTTTACACCTACTAAAAAATATTCACATTGGACCTTTTACCATGATTCCAGGAAATGAAACAATTGTAGAAAGTTCTTCAAATTTAGCCCTTGTAAGAACAGAAGAAGAAATATTTTCTATTAGGGTTTCTGAAAGAAGTTCGTCTCCTAAATCTATGGAAAAACTAAGAAATACTATTATTGAAGTTGTAGAAAAAACAGATGCCAAACTAACAACAGGAGATAACTATCCTGCATGGGAGTATAAGCCTGTATCACAGTTAAGGGAAACAGCAGTTAGGGTATATAAGGAATTATTTAATAAGGATTTAGTCACAACTGTAATACATGCCGGTCTTGAATGTGGAATATTAAATGAAAAATATCCTGACATGGATATAATTTCAGTAGGACCAAATATGAGATTTATTCATACACCTGATGAAGAATTATCTATTTCTTCAACAGAAAGGGTTTATAAATTTGTAAGAAGATTAATAGAGGAATCTAAGTAAAAGAGGGGAACACCCCTCTTTTTTACTATAAGTCTAAACTATTTTTGAAGCTATAATTCCTATTATCCATAAGTGTAGCGGATAAAAAACATAGAAAAAATATTTTGTAAATTTTGTATTTTTTCCCCTTTTTCCATTATAGAGATGAAAAAATGGAATGCCGGCAGCAAAAAACAAGAGGTCTGAAAAATTGCCTATAGTAATTAGGATTTCTCTTGTATTTCCCTTAGCTATTATATTTGCATCTAAGAAAGAAAAAATCATTAAAACTACAAAAATAGCTGTTATTATTAGGCATATTAAGTTTCGTTTTAAAGGATTATTTCTATTAACATAAATAATTAACATAAGGATTACAATCATGTATCCGCCTTCGGTAAACATTCCTAGAAGAATTGTTCCAAATATTAGTAAAATCCCTAAGAAAGAATTGTCCTTATAAAAGACTTCTTCTAAAAAATAAAGGGCTGTTACTCCTAAGGCTAGAGATAAAAATATACTGTTATAAACAAAAAACTCCGGTTTTTTTATAATAAGATTGTTAATTATCATATTTCCAAGGAACATAATAATCCCTGCTAAATATAATCTTTTAATATATTTTTCCCGTTTTTTAGTATGTATAAAAGCTTCAACTGACAGGAAAGCAAATACAGCAGCAACAGGTCTACTTATAAAATGAAAAAATGCTTGCCACTCTAGAGGAATAAAATAACCAATATGGTCTAATACCATAAGAAATGCCATTAAGAACTTTAAACTTGTACCTGTCATATAACAAACCCTTTCCAAATATTTATCTAATTTAATTACATTATAATTTTAGCATATATGGCAATTATATTTATAGTTTACTTTTTAATTTTAGCAGGAAAATAATTAATATAGTCTGTTATTTATTTTATATAAAAGACATATTATGATAAAATTAAGGCATAATAATAGAGTTTTAGGAGGAATTTAGTGAAGAAAAAGTTATATAAAATACTATCGTTACTGCTTGTAGTATCAATATTTTTTACAGCATGTAACAAAAAAGAAAATAATGTAGAAACACAAAGCAATGAATTAGGGGAAAAACCAAGATTAGAAGACGATTTTTATGAATATGTAAACTATGATTGGTTAAAGGATAATGAAATTCCAGAAGATAAAATTTCATTAGGCTATATGGAACAAATTCAAGAAAATATAGATGTAGGCCTAAAGGAGGAGTTAGACAATCTAGTAAAGGCGGAAAACATTGAAGATCCTGTAAAAAATGAAATGATTAAACTTTATAAAATGTTACTGGACTTTGATAATATAGATAAACTAGGAACTAAGCCTATTGAGCCATATTTAAAGGAAATTGAAGAAATACAAACAGTAGAGGACTTAAACAACTCCTTAATAAAATGGGAAAATGATCTAAGTATACAATCTACACTTGTGGAATTTTCCATAGGTACCGACACAAAAGATGTAACTAAAAAAAGCCTATCTTTAGGATTTGCCTCATCTATACTGCCGGACAAAAGCCTTTATGAAGAAGGAAATGAACAAGGTGAAAAGATTTTAGAGCTATACAAGGAGTCAATGAGTAAGGCTTTAACAAAATTTGGTTTAGCTGAAAAAGATGCAGAAAAGAAAGTTGAAAATATGTTAGCAGTAGATAGAAGAATTGCTGAATATGAGCTAACATCGGAAGAATATAGTGATGATGAAAAATCATACAACTTAGTTTCTAAGGAGGATTTAAAAAGCAAGTATAAAAGCTCCTTGGATTTAGTTAGAATAATGGAAGAAACAATGCTTGTTGCAAGAGATGCAGTAGAGGTAACGGATATAAACATATTAAGTAATTTAGACAAGGTTTTTGATTCGGAAAAACTGGAAGAAACTAAGGATTGGATTTATGTTTCTACAATATTTTCCAAAGGGTATATACTATCTAACGATATTAGAGAAATAATTGTAGAGTTTGAAAGTGCTGTATCAGGAACAGTTCCGAAGGAAAATGAAAGGGAAGAATTTGCCTTTAAAACCATAAATGACATATTCGGTTTTTCCTTAGGGGAAATTTATGTAGAAAAGAATTTTAGTCAGGAAGCTAAGGAAGATGTAGAACAAATTACTAAGAATATAGTTGCAAAATATAAGGAGAGATTAGAAAACAACGACTGGTTAGGTGAAGAAACTAAAAAAGAAACCTTGAAGAAATTAGATTCAATGGCAATAAAAATTGGTTATCCTGAAAAATTACCGGAATACTATTCCTTATATAAAATAGACGAAAACAAAGATCTTGTAGAAAATATAGCTTCCTTAAGAAAAATAGAAAAGGAATATACAATATCAAAAATAGATGAACCTGTAGACAGAAGTGAATGGGAAATGAAGCCACAAGAACTAAACGCTTACTATAGTCCTTCAACTAATGACATAAACTTCCCAGCAGGAATACTACAAGAGCCTTTCTATAGCTTGAACCAAACTTCAAGTGAAAACTACGGCGGTATTGGAGTTGTTATTGGCCATGAAATGTCCCATGCCTTCGATACAAATGGTTCCCTATATGATGAAGTTGGTAATATGAGAAACTGGTGGACTGAAAAGGATCATGAAGAGTTCCAAAAAAGAGCAGACAAGGTTATAGAGTCCTTTGATGGAGTGGACTTTATGGGTGAAAAGGTTAATGGTAAATTAACCGTATCGGAAAATATAGCTGACTTAAGTGGCATAGCTGTTTCCTTAGAGGTGGCTAAATCAGAAGAAGATTTTAAGGCTAAAGAATATTTTGAAAACTATGCTAAAATTTGGGCAAATAAAACCCGTCCGGAATTAATAAGTATACAATTAACTACAGATGTACACGCCCCAGGTAAAATAAGAGTTAATAATCAAGTAGTAAACTTTGATGAATTTTTCGAAGCCTACAATATTAAAAAGGGCGATAAAATGTGGAGAGAAAAAGAAGATAGATTAAGTATTTGGTAAACAAAAAATCCGTTGGTAACAACGGATTTTTGTCTTTTAAATAAAGAAAATAAAGTAAATTCAACCTTTACTATAATTTTTTCCTACTTGATTTTATATACTGTAACTATATCTAGTATGTTGAAAATATTATTATTCATTAGTGTTTTTAAGGCGTATCTTTATTAAAAAGAAGAAAGATATGAAAATTAAAAATTTAATTCCAAAATAGTAGAAACTTCCCTTTGCTAAATTTTTATTATCATAATACTTTTGTACAGGCCAATAGCTAAATATATTTACTCCCATATAGAAAGAAAGAAGTGTTTTTAAAATTGTGTTAATTGGCAAGTACCAAATAACTACAGTGAAAATGGCAGTAAGAAAAACTGAAAACCCAATATTTAATAGCCAAGGTAACCAATGGGGTTTTTCAATATCTTGCCATAGCCAATATTTTAAAATATTTTTATCAGTTGTATAAAGACTTTTCATATAAACCTCCTAAAATTATTAATTACCAAGTTTTCGTTTCTAAGTATTTATTTACCCTGTTATTAGATTCTTCAATAATATTTTTATCATAACCGATTTTTTCTAAGAGGTTTATTGCATTTCTAGTTATTACAGCACCATTTTTTAGCTTATAATCAAAATTTAGGTCCCCATTGGATTTGTTTTCTGAAAAATGATAATTTGTATAATTCCTAGAAAGTATTTCAGAAAGTTCAATATCGTGAGTAGCAATTAATTTAAAGGAATTGTTAGCAGCAATTTTTTCCAAAATAGTTGCAGATGCAGCAATTCTTTCAATAGTGTTTGTACCTCTTAAAATTTCATCAATTAGGCAAATACAGTATTTGTTTTCAATAGTATCCAATATTCTCTTTAAGGAGATAATTTCCTTCATAAAGTAACTGTTACCTTCAAGAACATCATCTTTTATAGCCATAGAGGATATAATAAATATTGGCTTATAGGTAAATTCCCTTGCACAAATAGTTCCTATTGTTTGAGCAAGTAATAAATTTACTCCTATGGCCTTTATAAAAGTTGACTTACCTGAGGCATTTGAACCGGTTATAACAATGTTCTTTTCTAAATCTAAGGAATTGGCAACGGCATTTTCAACAAGGGGATGGTAAATGTCCTTAAATGCTATTTTTTCTTCATTTACAATATTTCCTTTACAAATATAAGGAAGGGTTAATTCGAAATTTGCTGTTGATATAGCTACTTCAATTTCGCAAATAGCCTTAATAATTTCCCTAAACTCATTATTATATTTTTCTATATCCTTAGAAATTGAGCCTGTTACTAAAACCCCGGAAAGAAAGATTATATTTACAAATTTCAGTAAAGTTTCTTCTAAGGTTACAGCATTTGATTCTAAGGTGTTATAATAATTCCTGTATTTTTTAAATCTCTTAAAAGAATTAGTATATTTATTTAAATAGTCGTTTAAATTCTTACTATTTAATTTCTTTAAATTATTATAAACAGATAGGATTTTAATAAAATATTTACAATATTCAGAAATTTCCTGTATCATTTGGCTATTTTTAATATAAATACTAATATTGGTTATTATGGAAATAAGTAAAAGTATTAAAAATACTAGGTTTTGCAAAAAAAGAAAAAGTATTACAAACACCAAGGGTAAAATTGAAAACAAATAGTAAATCTTATTTTCTAAAAAATCACTTTTAAAATCCTTGTAGTAAAAATCGGCAAAAGTTGGTAGGTAGAGTCTACCTAGCCGATTAAATTCATACATTACTCTAGCAGACAGGTCCTTGTTGTTTTTAAATATCTCCTTAAGTTTTTGCCTATTTTCAAATATTTCTTTACTTGGTTTAGTATTATGTAACTCCATGTAGAGATATTCTTTCCCTATGGAAGAACGACAAATATTTATTTTCTTATAGATATCATCTAAATCTAAATCATTCCAGGTAATATTATCAATAAAATCTTCATTATGTTCAAATTTTTGGGAAATTTTTAAAAATTCAGCTATATCTTCAAGGGAATAGTCTGTGTTAGTAGGATTTTTCCCCCAGTTATTTAAATAGAATTTAATTAATCTTCTTTTATTTACCTGCATACTAATATAAACCAGTATGGATAAAACTGCTAAACCTATTACTATATATAGTAAAGTTTTGTTCATAACAACCTCCAATTTAAAACTAAATATAGAATAGCATATAAACTAATTAAATTTTAGTGAAAATTAGTTAATAAAATATTTTTTAGTATTTATATTGGAAAATATTTTTTAATATTAAGAATGTCTAATATATTTATTTTAATTTCATTGTTGAAAGCCTTAAGCTATGATAAAATTTCATAACTAGGGGGTTTTTTTGTGAGTATTTTAACTGTTAAGAATTTAAGCCACAGCTATGGTGGTAGAGATATATTAAAAAATGTAAATTTTATTTTAAACAAGGGAGAACATGTTGGTCTTGTTGGACCAAATGGAGAAGGTAAAAGCTCTTTTATGAATATTGTTACAGGTAAACTTATACCTGATGATGGTGAAATAGAATGGGCTAAAAGAGTAAGAATAGGATATTTGGACCAACATGCTTCATTGGATATGGATAAAACCGTTAGGTATGTTTTACAGGATGCCTTTTCATATCTTTATGATATTGAAAAGGAAATAAATGAATCCTATGAAAAAATGGCTAGGGTTTCTGAAGAAGAAGTTAATAAATTATTAGAAGAAGTTGGAGAATTACAAGAGATTTTAGAACAACAGGATTTTTATTTAATTGATTCTAAGGTAGAGGAAATAGCTAATGGAATGGGCATAGATAAAATAGGTTTAGACAAAACTATTTCTGAACTTTCAGGAGGACAAAGGTCCAAGGTCTTACTAGCTAAATTATTGTTGGAAAAACCGGATATTTTAATGTTAGATGAGCCGACAAACTATTTAGACGAAGAGCATATTGAATGGCTTAGACGTTATTTACAAAATTATGAAAATGCCTTTTTATTAATTTCCCATGATATTGCTTTTTTAAATTCTGTAATTAATTTAATCTACCATGTGGAAAATATGGAGTTAAACAGATATGTTGGCGATTATGATGAATTTGAAAGACTAAGGGAAATAAAAAAGAAACAATTAGAAGCTGCCTATAAAAAACAGCAACAGGAAATTGCCGACTTAGAGGATTTTGTTGCAAGGAATAAGGCTAGGGTAGCAACTAGAAATATGGCTATGTCCAGACAGAAAAAACTGGATAAAATGGAAAAAATAGAACTTGTAAAAGATAAGGTAAAACCGGTATTTAACTTTTTGGAATATTCAGCAACAGGCAAGGTTATTTTTGAAACGGATAATTTAGTAATTGGTTATAACAAACCCTTAACAAAGCCTTTAAATTTAAGAATGGAAAGAGGCAATAGAATAGCCATTGTTGGAGAAAATGGACTTGGCAAGACAACTTTAATAAAAACTATTTTAGGAATGGTAGAACCTTTAGAGGGAACAGTAGAATTAGGACAAAATTTGAAAATTGGGTATTTTAAACAGGAAGAGGATTTTGGTAACGAAAATACCTGTATAGAGGAAATGTGGGAAGAATTTCCTTCATGGGAACAATTTGCTGTAAGGGCAGCCTTGGCGAAATCTGGCCTAATGACAAAACATATAGAGTCTAAAATACATGTACTAAGTGGTGGAGAGCAGGCGAAAGTAAGACTTACTAAAATATTAAATAAGGAAACGAATATTTTAGTTCTTGATGAGCCGACAAATCATTTAGATATAGATGCAAAAGAAGAATTAAAAAGAGCCTTAAAAGAATATAGGGGTGGAATATTTTTAGTTTCCCATGAAAAAGAATTTTATGAGGAAATAGCAACGGAAATATGGAATATGGAAGACTTTAGAGCTTAAGAGAAAAAGGAGTAAAAATGAAATTATTATTTATAATTATAGCTATTTTAATATTGATAATATCTTTTATTTTACTCCTTAAAGGTGAAGGGAAAGCTGTTAAATTATTAAATGAAAATAGCAAACCCTATGAAAATGGAATTTCTACCAGGGAGAAAGTTTTACTAAATGGAGTAGAGCAATATATTTTTATAGTTGGGAAAAATATAAATAATCCTATACTTTTATTTTTACATGGAGGTCCAGGATTTCCAGAATTGCCCTTGGCATGTAATAAAGGAACGGACAAACAGCTGGAGGATAAATTTACAGTTTGTTATTGGGAACAAAGAGGAGCAGGACTTAGCTATACATCTAAAGAGGATATAAAGAATTTAACAGTAGAAGAAATAGTAGATAATGGAATAGAATTAAGCGATTATTTAAGAAAAAGATTTAATCAAGAAAAAATATACCTTATGGGTCATTCATGGGGAACATTTTTAGGAATAAAAATATTGTGGAAAAAACCGGAATATTTTAAAGCTTATTTTGGAATAGGGCAAATATCGGATCAAACCTTGTCAGAAAGTATAGGCTATGTAAAATTACTAGAAAGTGCAGAAAAAAAGAAAAATAATATTGTCTTGAAAAGACTAAGAAAAATTAATATAAATGCCTTAAATTTTTTAGACATAGGGTATTTGGAACTTATGTATAAAAGATGGTTAAATAAGGGAAATATTGGTATTCAGGACAATCAATTTAGATACATTTTAAAAGTAGTAAAGGATAGAATACTCTTTAGTGGCTATTCTTTCTTAGATACTTTTAAATATATTAAAGGAATGTATTATTCCTCTAAATATATACTGCCACTTATTTATGATGAGAATTTAATGCAGAAGTATTATGAGTTTGAAATGCCAATGTATTTTTTTCATGGCATATACGATAATTTAGTTTCCTATGAACTAGCCTACGACTACTATGAGAAAATAAAAGCACCTAGAAAAGATTTTTTTACATTTTACTTGTCAGAGCATTCGCCACAGGTTGAAGAAGCTGAAAGATTTACAAATAAAATTTTTTCTCTGTTAGATAAATTAGAAAATAATGTAGAAGATATTAGGGATAAGAATGAAGAAAAATATAGTAATTAGGGAATATAAAAAAGAAGATTTAAATACTATTATGGATATTTGGCTAAATTCAAATTTAGATGCCCATAATTTTATAGAAGAAGAGTATTGGAAGAAGAATTTCCAGTATGTAAAAGACATACTTCCAAAGGCCAATATAAGAGTGGCTATATTAGAAGATAAAATAGTTGGTTTTATTGGCATAGTGGATTCCTATATAGCAGGAATTTTTATTAGTAGGGAGTACAGAAGCTTAGGAATTGGAAAGTTACTTTTAAAAGCAGCTAAGGAAAACTATAGCAGGCTTTCACTAGATGTATACAGGAAAAATAAAAGAGCCTACGAATTTTATTTAAATAATGGATTTATTGTAAAAGAAGAAAAAAACGACAAAGAAAATAAGGAAATTGAATATTTTATGGTATATGAGAAAAATCATAGAAGGCATTAAAACATTTTGTTTTAGTGCTTTTTTTGTAAAATTGTAAGGATTTTGTAATTTGACAAAGTGGTCTAATGATGTTAGACTAAAACCAAGAAACAAGTCTAATGCTTGTAGACTAAAGGAGGTAAATATGGCAGACTACAAATTAGGTTTAATGGAAATGAAATTTGCTGAATTAATTTGGCAACATGAACCAATTGCATCAGGGGAATTAGTTAAATTATGTAAGAGGGAATTTGAATGGAAAAAATCTACAACCTATACAATGTTAAAGCGCTTAATAGAAAAGGAAATCTTCCAAAACAATAACAGCCAAGTCACTTCTTTAATAAGTTTAGAGGAATTTAAGGCTAGACAAAGTGAAGAATTTATAGAAGAGGAATTTGAAGGCTCCTTACCAAAATTTTTAACAGCCTTTACTTCGAAAAATAAATTAACAGAAAAAGAAATTGAAGAACTACAAAAATTAATTGATGAAAATAGGAGTTAGTTATGAATATACAAGAAATATTCTTAGAAATATTAAATATGTCCTTTGTGGCATCTTTTATAATAGGAGTTGTAATTTTAGCAAGACTCTTATTAAAAAGATTTCCAAAAATATTTTCCTATATTTTATGGCTTCCGGTGTTAGTAAGACTCTTAATTCCATTTTCAATAGAAGGGCTATTTTCCTTAATACCGGTAAATAAGAGACCTATTCCAAGTAATATAGTTTATAATAGCTCAGCAAGAATAAATACAGGCATAAATATAGTAGACAGGACCGTAAACAATCCAGTTAAAAATACAATAAAGGAAGTTCCTACAGCTCTTGTAGAAAACCCAATAGATTACAGACAAATAATAATCTATGTCCTTATAGGAATTTGGATTGCCGGAATGGCTTTTATGCTAATAAAAGCTATAATATCAGCTATAAAACTAAAGAAGAAATTAGTTGGTTCAATAAAATTAAGGGAAAATATTTATTTATCCGATTATATTAACACAGCCTTTGTAGTTGGGATAAGAAGACCGAAAATCTACCTACCATCCTATATTGAAAATAAGGAATATATTATTTTACATGAACAGGTACATATAAAAAGACGGGATAATATAATAAAAATTCTAGCCTATATTGCCCTTTCCATTCATTGGTTTAACCCCTTAGTTTGGTTGGCCTTTGTTTTATCAACAAATGATATGGAATTATCCTGTGATGAAAAAGTTATGAGAAATATGAACAAGGAAATAAAAGCAGACTATGCCCAGTCATTATTAAATATATCCACAGGAAGAAGAAAGATTAGTGGAATATCCATTAACTTTGGAGAAGAGGATGTTAAAGAAAGGGTGAAAAATATTATGAAACATAAGAAAGCTAGGAAATGGAAAATAATATTAGCATCGGTCCTTTCCTTAGTAGTGTTAGTTGGTTGTTTTGGGAATAATGGGAAAAGTTATATTTCAAATATTAAAGATAAAGACCTTGAAGAATTTGATTATTTACCAAATATTGTCTATGGAGATGACAAACAAGTAATATTTTATGATATTGGAACAGGTGTTGTATTTTATGATTTAAAAGACTCTAAAGTTACAAATAGAATAGAGTATGATGAGTTGGTTAAGACCTATAAGGATAAAGAAACAGTAGGAATAGAAGGGGTTTCTAAAGATTTTAAAAAAATATATAGCTTTGCTTATAATGATATATTAGAAACTTCATATTATGAATATGATATTTCTAAAGGTACTACTAAAGAACGTAAAGAAGGAGGACTTGATTTACCGGATTTTAATAGCGACGATGATTATGTATTTAGATTTTCAGAAGATGGTAAAAGAAGAAAATATAAGGATATAGAATTATTGGTTTATAATGGTGATGAAAAAACAAAATATAAAGTATTTGGTAAGCCTTCAGATACAAAAACATATGAAGATATTGAAAATGAAATATTAGGTAAAAAAATTTCAAAGGATATAAATAATGTAGATATAGAAAAAGATAGTATATGGTTATTTGGCTCTCCTAATTTATTATATGGAGATAAGGAAAAAGCTATTATAACAGGTTATTTTGGTTTAGTGGTTTATGATTTAAATAATTCAAAAGAAAGTAAAATTATACCTTTAGAAACAATAGAGGATATAGTTCCTCAGAAACCTAATTTTACAATTGTCAAAGTGTCAAAAGATGGAAATAGAGTTTACTTTGGAAAGGAAATGAATTTAGAAGAAGGACAAAGATATCTTTTGGCAGAAGATGAGATGAGTAAGTATGGGGAATTTACCCATGTATATAATGTAGTAGAAGATAAGTTAGAAAAAATTTCAACTCAACCAAAGAGTTTTTTTGAAAGTAGAACATATTATTCAGAAGAACAAATAAAAATAATGGATGAAATTGCTATGAATTCGTCTGGAGGAGTAGTTGAACTAGATGATTCGTTTATGTTTTTAGGTGGAAAATATCTAAATCCAGGAAATGAAGATGCAACGCTGGAAATAGTAATTCATAACTATAAAACTGGAGAAAATAAAGTATATAAGATTTTTGAATAGGTGATATATGAGAATAATAAATGTTAGAAAAGAGCCAAAATATAAGGAACTTGCCATAAAATATTTTCAGGATAAATGGGCAAGTGAAGAAAGTTTAATGGTTTATGATGACAGTATAAATAGGAGTATAAAAACAAAAAATCCCTTGCCCGTATGGTACTTACTAGAGGATAAGGGGGAAATTATAGGCTCTTGTGGCCTAGTAACAAATGATTTTATTTCCTGTATGGATTTATACCCTTGGTTTGTTGCCCTTTATATTGAAGAAAATAAAAGAGGTAAAGCTTTAGGTAGGTTATTAATAGATGAGTGTATAAAGGAAACGAAAGAAATAGGCTTTACTTCCCTCTATCTTTCAACTGACCATATAGGCTATTATGAAAAATATGGTTTTAAATATATTGGAGATGGTTATCATCCTTGGGGAGAAAGTTCAAGGGTATATGAATATAAAATTAAATAAGAAAAAGACGTTTATTGCATATCTGAAGTGACCTAGATAGTGGGAATAAATAAAAAAGCACCTTGTGTTGAAATTTATTGTAAAAGAAGAAAAAATCGACAAAAAAAATAAGGAAATTGAATATTTTATGGTATATGAGAAAAATCATAGAAGGCATTAAAACATTTTGTTTTAGTGCTTTTTTGTAAAATTGTAAGGATTTTGTAATTTGACAAAGTGGTCTATTATGATAGACTAGAATTAAGAAATAGATTTATTCTTATAGACCAAGGAGGTGTCTTATGAAAAAATTTAGTTTAAGTTTTAGTGAATTTAATCTTGCAAGTATTATTTGGGATGAGGAACCAATTAAATCAGGGGAACTTGTGAAATTAGCAAGGGAAAAGTTAGATTGGAAAAAATCAACAACCTACACTGTTTTAAAAAAATTGGAAGAAAAAAATATAATGGTAAATAATAATTCCCTAGTTACTTCTCTTGTAAAAAAGGAAGAAGTTCAAGGCTATGAATCAAAGGAGTTTATAAATAAAAGATTTGAGAATTCCTTACCTAGTTTTTTAACAGCTTTTATTGGAGATAATAAAATATCTGAAGAAGAAGCGGAGGAGTTAAAGAACTTAATCGACTCTTACAAGGAGGACTAAAATGAAAAACTTATTTTTAGAAGTCCTAGAATTAAGCATTAAATCCAGCTATATAATGTTAGTTTTCTTTGGAATAAGATTTTTAATAAGGAAATTACCTAAAATTTACTCCTATATTTTAATGGTATTAGCTTTTGTAAGACTTGTATTATTTAAGTCTATACCATCGGTTTTTAGTTTATTTAACTATGTAGAACAAAGGGATATTGTTGTAAATTATAGAAATAATATTCTTGGGGCAGTGGAAGTTGGAAGTGGACAAAAGACTTTAGAGAATATGTCTAGTACTGTAAAAACTATGGAAAATACAGCTAATATAGTTAGTAATTTCAATATATGGAATATACTTAGTATAATTTGGGTTATGGGAATTGCTTTTTTATTTGTATATAGTTTATATGGCTATATTAAATTAAAAAACAAACTCACCACTGCTGTGAAAATAAAAGATAATATTTATTTAAGTGAAAATATTTCCACTCCCTTTGTATTTGGGTTTATTAAACCTAAAATATATTTTCCTCTAGAGTTAAACTTTGAAGAAAAAGAATATATTTTAGAACATGAAAAAGTACATATTGAAAGAAAGGATTATATAATAAAGCCAATTTGTTTTGTTATTTTAGCAACCCATTGGTTTAATCCCTTAGTTTGGTTTTCCTACTATTTTCTTGTTCAAGATATGGAAATGTCCTGTGATGAAAAGGTAATAGAAAATTTTGAAGGGAAAATAAAGGTGGAATACTCTAAAAATATTTTAGATTTTGCTACAAAAAGAAATAAATACTTTATGGTTCCAATTGCTTTTTCAGAAAGTAATATAAAAAGTAGAATAAAAAATGTTTTAAAATATAAAAAATACCCTAGACTAGTTGGAATTGTATTAGTTTTAATGTTAACTATTATAGGTTGTACAACCTTACCAAACTCTAGGGAAAGTGATATAGTCACAAATGTAGAAACTGAGCATAGTGAACCTGATAATATCTATCCTAAATATGAGGAACTTGACAAAGAAAGAGAAGTGGAAATAAAAAAATTATATAATAGCAGAACGGATTTCGAAACTCTAAGCACCAGATATGGTTATGGTGATTTAAAAATGATAGATTCAATTGGAGAACATTTCTATTTACCTAGCCATGTTACATTAGAAAGTATTATTCCAAATGTAGATGAAAATTCAGGTGAAAATATTATTAGTATAGAGGTTAAGTTAGATAAATTATCTAAATATTTATTACCTTCCCGTAAAGACCTTGTTGATGAATATTATTTTTCAGATAATGTAGATATTGGAGAAATGAATGCTAATTTAATTTTTGTAACTATAAATGATGTAGACAAGGTTGTATTTAAATATAATTATAATTCAGAAATAGAAGAAAGGGTTTTTGAACCGAAAAACAAAGAAGTTTTTGAAGATAATAGACATGAGGATCGCTTTAGACAATATATTGATGGAATAGAATTTTTAAATGCAGGTGGCTATTTTAGAATTGAACAGCTAAGAATGGAAAATAATAGAATTAAGGATAATAGTTTTGGAGAAATAATGGATTATGGAGTATTCGGTTATTTGAATTTTGATTATAGAGATTATGAGGAGGATTACAGAGGTTATTTAGATATTAGTAGTGAATATAATCAAACATCTGTTGGTATAAAAGTAGAGGATAACAATATAGTTAACTATAATTATGTAGTCCATTATTCACTTTCAAAAATTGATAATGAAAAACCTAAATGGTATAGGACAGATACTATTTTAATAAAGGTAATTTTTCAAAAGGGTAAAGAAAATAGTGCAGGTGGAGACTTAGAGTATCTTAAGACTAAGAGAATGAAGGTTGATGAAGTAACTAAAAATAATTTTGATTCTTTCTTTGGTAAGGGAGAGTACGAAAAATATAAGGATAAAATTAAAACAAAAAATGAAGTAGTTAAAGAAATTTTAGAAAGGGAGAACTAATAAATTAAAAAGAGGCAAAGGCCTCTTTTTTTGTGGAATTTTGTAAATTGGAAAATATTTGAAAATAATATTATATAATTATTATATCTGTCTTAATAATTTCTTAATAATTAAGTAATAAGTTTGTAAAAGTTAACTGTTATTATAAAAGTACAAAGGAGAGTTAAGTATGAAAAGTTACAATATTTTAGTTTGCGAAGATGATGTGGCAATAGCAAATTCTATTGAAATATTTTTAAAAAATCAAAATTATAATATTTTTAAGGCCTATGATGGTTTAGAAGGTTTAAAGATTTTCAAGGAAAATAAAATTGACCTGGTTATTATGGATTTAATGATGCCAAATCTTTCAGGTGAAGAGGCTATTATAAAACTAAGGGAAATTTCCTATGTTCCAATAATAATATTATCGGCAAAATCAGAGGATATGGATAAAATTACAGGTCTTAATATTGGGGCAGATGATTATATTACTAAACCCTTTAATAATTTAGAATTAATTGCCAGGGTTAATTCAGCTATTAGGAGATTTTATAGTTATCAGGTGAAAAAAGTAAATGACGATATTATAGAAATTGGTGGTGTAAAGTTAAATACTTTAGATAAAACAGCCAATGTTGATGGAAAATTAGTTCATCTTACAGCTATTGAATATGATATTTTAGAACTTTTAATGAAAAATCCCAATAGGGTTTTTTCCATTGATGAGATTTACGAAAGAATTTGGAATGAGCCAGCTCTTGATTCAAAAACTGTAACAGTTCATATTAGACGAATTAGGGAAAAAATAGAAATAGATCCAAAAAACCCGATGTATATTAAGGTTGCATGGGGTTTAGGCTACAAATTTGAAGGGGATTAAGGTGACTTTTATGAACAATGAAAATAAAGGGTTTTTTAATAAATTAAGGTATACAGGTTGGGGAAGGGTTTTAACTTTCATTCTGATTATATTAATATCTGCTGCTGTAGGTTTTGCAGTACTTGAAAGTAATACAAATCTATCGGAAAAAGATATAGCTGAAAATTATATAGAGAATTATTTTACTTTTAATTTAGACCGTATTCTACATGACGGTTATTATAGTAATGAAAATGTAGTAAACTATAAAATCGATTTGAAATATGAAAATGAGGAAGAAGAGACTTTAGAACAAGCCTATGATTATAAAAATTTAGCAAATATTGAAGAAAATAAGGGAAATTTAATTTTTCTAAAGGGAAAATTTGTTAAAGATACCGGCTTAGAGTTTGAAAATAACAATATAGAAGATGAAAATATAAAACACCAGACAGAAGAAATATTAAAACTATATTTTTCTGAAGAAAAACAAAGTAAAGAAATTTCTGAAACAATAAATTCATCAGACGAAGATTATTTGGAAAAAATGAGAGCTATAGAGGAGTTTTCTATAGTAGAGGATGGTGAAGAATACAGATACACCAAAGAAGAGTATGGAACCTTTGATGGAGGAATGTCAATTACTGAAGCACAAGAAATATATGGTGATGATGTAATATTGGATATTGTAGAGAATGTAGGAGGGCCAGTAGGGTATATTTATCCAAAGGGTCAAGTTACCATATATGATGAGTCAGAAGTTCATAAAGTAGAAAGTGCGGACTTTGTATTTACAGTAAACAGAGATGATGTAGTAAGTAATCCTTTTATTATATACAATACAGAACGACTTGTGCTATTAGGCTTTTTACCGGCAATAGCCTTGGCTGTTTTATTGGTATTAATCTTTAATGCTCTAAGTGATTATGAGAAGATGAAAAATATAAAATATATTAGGTTTATGGATAGATGGTATTTGGATATTTCAATTTTTTCTTGTTTTGCAATATTTATTTTAATAATCTACTTTGTACAGGAAAATTTATACGCTTATACAGGAGGAGTTGCTGATACAATTTTCATTATAAAACTAGTGGTTCTATCCCTTGCTTCAATTATAGGCCTTATGCTTTTCTCCTATGGATTGTTTGTTATTAAGGTACTCTATAATAATGGAATAATTTATTCTATTAAAAACAAGACCTTTACTGCTTGGGCAATAAGAAAAATAGTAGAATTAATTAAGAGGTTTAAATTATTTATTAAAGTCCAAATAAAGGATGTGGGAACAATAGGACTACTTGGTACTGTTTTAATTACCCTTACCTTGGCAATAATTACAATATTCTTTAGTGCTTTAACTGGAAATATGAGTGCATGGTTCTTTTTTGGCCTAATAGCCTTAATAGGAACCTTCCTATTGATTAAAAGCTTTGTAAAGAATATAAAAAATATTAATGACAAGTCATCGGAAATAGCTAAGGGAAACTACGATGTTAAGGTAGATGAAACTATGCCATATTTTAAAAATATAGCCCATAATTTTAACACAATAGGGGATAATTTAACTACAGCTGTTGAGGAACAGGTTAAGGCCGAAAGAATGAGAACAGAACTTATTACCAATGTTAGCCACGACTTAAAAACTCCTTTAACATCTATTATAAATTATTCTAAAATATTAATAGATGAAGAAGCCTCCCCTGAAGAAAAACAGGAGTATGCAAAGGTAGTTTATGAAAAGTCCTTAAAATTAAAAACCTTAATTGAAGATTTATTTCAAATAAGTAAGGCTACTACTAATAATATAGAATTTGAAAAGGAAAAATTGGATTTTTCTGCCCTTACTTTACAGGGAATTGGAGAATGGAAGGATTATTTTGAAGAAAAGAACCTAACTATAGTTTTTAATAAGCCGGATTATCCTATAGTTCTAGAGTTAGATGGCAACAAAACCTACAGGGTTTTAGATAACATTATGAGTAATATTTACAAATATGCCCAAGAAAACACCAGGGTGTACATGGATTTAAAGGAAAGCTTAGAAAATATTGAACTTACCATTAAAAATATTTCTGCCTATGAATTAAATATTTCAGCAGATGAATTAATGGAACGCTTTACAAGAGGTGACAAGTCAAGAACAACAGACGGTTCTGGTTTAGGTCTTTCAATAGCTTCTTCTCTAATAGAAGGACAAGGTGGAAAATTTAATATAGAAATTGATGGAGATTTATTTAAAGTAACTATAGAATTTCCTAAGGAATAATATAGTAGAGCAAGTAGCTTAGTTTAACAATAAAGTTACTTGCTTTTTATTTGTTTTAAATAGTTTTTTGTAATGATATTGTTAGTTTAATATTAGACAATTATAGGTATAATTAAAGTAGCAAGAAGTTTCTTTAGTTTGTTTTTTATGATGATAGATATTGAATTTTATTTTCGTATCTATATATAGAGAGGGGGGTTATTATGAAAAAATTTAAGAAGGGATTATCATTCCTATTGCTTTCTTTTATGTTGTTAAATATTATATTACCAGTGCAAACACTAGCATCAACAACAGAAGAAGTGAATGTTAAAGTAAACTGGTCTGATAATGAGAACAAAAATGGAAAAAGACCGGAATCTGTAGAGGTTGAATTACTTGCAAACGAAAAACCTGTAGGTACAGCTACCTTAAATGAAAATGGCAAATGGTCATATAAATGGGCCGGTTTAGCTAAGGAGGAAAATGGAAAGGCTATAAACTATACTGTAAAGGAAAAGACTTTTCCAAGTGAATACACTATAAGTAAAAGTGCAAATAGTGGTTTAACTACAATTACTGCTACTTATAAGCTAGAGGAAAACAAAACAGTAGAAACAGATGCTATAGAAGCTCCTAAAACAGAGGAAAAAATTACCTTAGCAAATACGCAAACACCTAAGGAAGCAGAAGCTACCAAGGTGGAAGAAGATAAAAAAACCATAGAAACAACAGAAGAGACTAAAGAAATTAAAGCACCGGAAGTAACAACTGTAGTAAAAGACGAAAAAACAAGCCTTAAAGTAACTATTGTTTGGGAGGATAATAATAACGCTGAAAAACTTCGTCCTACAAATATAAAAGTACAGTTAAATAAGGCTGGAACTCCTTTAAAAGACCCTGTAGAGTTAAATGAAAATAATAATTGGGCACATACGTGGTCAGACTTAGATAAGGCAGATGATTATACAGTTACTGTAGTAGAACCATCTAAAGATTATGACTTTGTTTTCAATAAAGCAGACGGAACAATAAAGGCTACTTTAAAAGAAGTTCCTACAGAACCAATTGAAACAACATCATTAACAGCAGAAAAAGTATGGAAAGACAATGACAATAAAACAAAGGCTCGTCCAAGTTACATAGAAGTTCAACTATATAAAAATGATAAGGTTGAGGGAGCGGTAGTTAAACTAGATGCAGATAACAAGTGGACTTACACTTGGGATAATTTACCAAAAACGGAAGATGATAAAATCGTAGACTATACTGTTAAAGAGGTAAATGTTCCAAAGGGTTATGATGTAAGCTATGATAGAGAAAGTACGGCGGGAAGGGTTTATGTAATAAACACTATAAAACCTGTTGAAGTTGAAACAACATCAATAACAGCGGAAAAAGTATGGAAAGACAATAACAATAAAACAAAGGCTCGTCCAAGCTATGTAGAAGTTCAACTATATAAAAATGGTAAGGCTGAAGGAAAAGTCGCTAAATTAGACGCAAACAATAAATGGACTTACACTTGGGATAATTTACCAAAAACTGAAAATGATAAAAACATAGACTATAGTGTTAAAGAGGTAAATGTTCCAAAGGGTTATGATGTTAGTTATGATACAAAAAGCAAGGTAGGAAGAGTTTATGTAGTAAATACTATAAAATCAACTCCTACAGATAATAAAACATCAGTTACTGTAGAAAAGAAATGGGATGATAAAAATTCCAAATCCAGACCTACAAGTGTAGAAGTTAGATTATATAAGAATGGTAAGGCAATAGGCCAAACTATTAAAGTTGACGAAAAAAACAAGTGGAAATATACATGGACTAATTTAGATAAAACAGAAAATGGCAAAGTGGTAAAATATACTGTTAAGGAAGTAAATGTTCCAAAGGGATATGAAGCTAAGTACAGTACAGACAAGAAAACCGGTAATTTAATAGTTACCAATACCTTAAAAACAGCAGGTAGTGGAACAAGTACAAGTAAAAAACAATTACCTAAAACCGGTATAGCCAGTACATTAGGTACATCTATTGTAGGTTTAGGATTGGTACTGGGAGGAATAAGTCAATTTAAGAAAAAAGATGATTAGAGCTTATATTATGAAAGGCGGGTTTGCTTTTAGTAAATCCGCTTTTTATATGCCTATAATTATAGAGTATTTATTTTCCTATATAATATAGTAGAAAGCTGATATAATAGACAAATAGGGCAAGTGTAAATCTCTTGTTATAAAATATGCTATAATTATTTGAAGAAGGAGGTATTATGAAAGCAATTTGCGTATTTAACCAAAAAGGTGGAGTAGGAAAAACCACGACAGTTGTAAATTTATCGGCAGCTTTAGGACTTAAAAAGAAGAAAGTTCTAGTAGTTGACCTTGATCCTCAAGGTAATAGTTCGTCTGGTTTTGGTATAGATAAAAATACATTAGACCATAATGTTTATGATTTATTTATCAATGATACTTTACCGATTTCTGAATTAATATATAAAACTAAATCTAAAAATGTTGATATAATACCTTCAAATACAGCCTTGTCAGGAGTAGAAGTCGAACTTATTAATGTAGCAGACAGGGAATCGATTTTGAAAAAAGCTTTAAAGGACTGTAAGGATTATGATTATATTATAATGGACTGTCCGCCTTCTTTGGGAATTCTTAGTATTAATGCCCTTACTGCATCGGATTCTGTTTTAATTCCAATTCAAAGTGAATACTATGCATTAGAAGGTGTAAGTCAATTAGTAGAAACTATAAATTTAGTTAAAAAATCTTTAAATAAAAAGTTAGAGGTTGAAGGTGTTTTAATTAGCATGTTTGATGGAAGAAACAACCTTTCCTTAGAGGTAGTTGAGGAAGTTAAAAAGTATTTTAAAAACAAGGTTTTTAAAACAATTATTCCAAGAAATGTTCGTCTGGCAGAAGCTCCTAGTTATGGGGAAAGCATTTTTGATTATGATGAAAAATCCAAGGGAGCTATTGCATATGAAAAGTTGGCTAAAGAAATAATCAAGAATAATAAATAGGTGATATAATGGCGAGAAAAAAAGGATTAGGCAAGGGGTTAGAAGCATTAATCCCACAAGATATAGAGGAAACTGTTGAAGATGGAGAAGTTCAAGAGCTGGAATTAAATAAGATTTTTCCTAGAAAAGATCAGCCAAGGAAGGAATTTGACGAAGATTCCCTAATGGAGTTAAGGGATTCAATTTTGGAATTTGGAATAATTCAACCGATTATTGTAAGACAAAAAGATGATATTTACGAAATTGTTGCTGGAGAAAGAAGATATAGGGCTGCTTCCTTAGCTAATTTAGACAAAATTCCTGTTAGAATTATGGATATTGGAGATGAGGATATTAAGGAAATATCCATAATTGAAAATATTCAAAGGGAAGACCTTAATCCCTTGGAAGAAGCTATGGCTTATGATGAGCTAATGAAGGAATTTAATTATACTCAACAGGACTTAAGTGAAAGAATTGGTAAAAGTAGGTCTTATATAGCCAATACTATTCGACTTTTAAAACTGGACCCAGAAATACTGGAGCATTTAAAGGAAGGAAATATTACATCAACACAGGCTAGGTCCCTACTATCTATTAAGGATAGAAAAAATAGGTTTAAAATGTTAGATAAATTGTTGTTAAAACAATCTAATGTTAGAGATGTTGAGAAATTTACTACTAAAAAAAGAGCTAAGGATATTTACCAGCAGGAATTAGAAGAAAAACTTGTTGAACGTCTAGGAACAAAGGTAAATTTAAAACCTAAGAGAAAAGGCGGAAAAATAGAAATAACATATATGAATAATGATGATTTAGAAAGAATATTAGAAATAATAGGAGGTTAATTATTATGTTTATTGACATGGGGCTTGTTGAATACTTGGAAAAAACAAAGTCGAAGGATATGCCAGGTGGAGGTTCTGTAGTAGGTTATACTGGAGCCTTAGGAGCAGCTTTAACTATGATGGTTGCAAATTTAACATATGGGAAAAAATCCTTTGAGTCTTTAGATGAAGCTATTAAAGATGAAGTAAAAAAAGATTACGATAAAATGGACGCTTTAATAGAAGAATTAAAGAAAATGGTTGATGAAGATGCAAAATCCTTTGATGGTGTTTTAGATGCCTATAAATTACCAAAGGAAACAGAGGAGGAAAAAGCTTTTAGAAAGCAAAAAATCCAAGAAGGCTATAAGGTTGCAATGGATGTTCCTTTAAAGACCTGTGAATTGATTTTAGAATGTATGAGAAATCAAAGATCTTTTGCAAAGTATGGAAATATTTATGCTATTACAGACCAAGGAGCTGGAACCTTATTATTGGCAGCAAGTGGAGAGGCTGTTTTATTAAATGTAATAATTAATTTAAACAGTATAGATGAAGGTCCTTATAAGGAAGAAGTAAAGGAGAAATTAGCCAAATATACTGAGGAAATTAAAGAATTAAAAGAAGAATTAATGAATAGCTGTTATGGTAGATTAGAAATTATGAAATAGAATTTGAGGGATGACTTTGATATATTTTGACAACGCTGCAACTACATTTCCAAAACCGGAAATAGTCTATGAAAAAACATTAGATGCAATGAAAAACTTTGGTGCAAATCCTGGTAGATCAGGACATAGACTTTCTTTAAAAATGGATAGGGAAATTTTTGATGTAAGGCAAAAACTAACGGATTTTATTGGAGGAGATAACCCTTTAAATCTTATTTTTACTAAAAATTGTACGGAGAGTTTGAATATTGCAATAAAAGGTATTGTAGAAGAAAAAAGTCATGTAATTACTACAGCAATGGAACATAATTCCGTTCTTAGACCTTTAAAGCAACTGGAAAACATAGGCTATATTGATTTAACAATAATTCCGGCTAATGAACTAGGGTTAATAGATATAGAAGATATTAAAAACTCTATTAGGGAAAACACAAAATTATGTGTAATTACAATTATGAGTAATTTAGTTGGAACTATAACGGAAATAGATGAAATATCGAAGATTTTAAAAGAAAACAATGTAAAACTAATAGTTGATGCAGCTCAAGGAATTGGTTATTTAGATATAGATGTTATTAAGTCTAATATAGATATTCTTTGTTTTCCCGGTCATAAATCCCTATTTGGTCCAATGGGAACAGGTGGACTATACATAAATGGAGATTTAGAATTAAAAACCATAATAGAAGGTGGAACGGGAAGTTTTTCCCTAGATTTAAACCAACCAAATGTTTATCCCGACAAATTAGAAGCTGGTACCTTAAATGGAACTTCCATAGTAGGACTAGGTGCAGGAATTGATTTTATAAATGAAGTAGGATTAAAAACTATAAGAGAACATGAAAATCAATTAAAGGATAAGTTTATAGACGGATTAAAAAACATAGGTGGTATAACTATTTATGGACCAGGAGACAGTAGGCAGGGTCATGTTGTACCTATAAATATAAGGGATTTAGATTCGTCGGAACTAGCCTTTAGGCTAGATGATGAATATGGAATTTGCGTAAGAGCAGGTTACCATTGTGCTCCTCTAGCACATAGAAGTATAGGAACAGAGGAATTAGGAGCAGCGCGTTTTAGCTTCTCATATTTTAATACCTTAGAAGAAGTACAAAAAGCGTTGGAAATTTTAGAAAAAATTGCGAAAGAGGTAACTAATGGAAACATTTAAAACTATTGTACAAACAGGAAGTTTTTTCTTGTTTATTCTTTTAGCATTTTTTATGTTTGTAGCTTTTTCTAATATATTTAAATTAAATAAAAAAATCAATAGACTAAAAAAAAGATACGATAATATTCTAAAGGGTAAAGGGGAATTGAATTTAGAAGAGGTTTTAGTTGCACATTCTGAAGATATAGATAAGATTAAATCGGATATTGGAACTATTGCATCTGCCCAGGAAATAATAAAGTCAGATGTTTCCAAATCTATTCAAAAAGTTGGTTTTCATAAATACGATGCCTTTCCGGAACTTAGAAATAGACTGTCATATACTCTTGTATTGTTAGATAGTTATAATAATGGAATTATGATTACTAGTATATATGGTAGGGAAAGTTCAGTATCTTTTTCAAAGGAAATAGAAAAGGGAAGAGCAAAAGCAAATATTTCAGATGATGAAAAAATTGCCTTAGATAAGGCACTGAACACATATTGAAAATGAAATTAATGATATTATATTTATATATACTTAAATAGGAGTGACTAATATTGAATATTATAGAATCTATTAAAGAAAAAGTAGCTGGAAAAAACATGAAGATAGTATTTCCAGAAGGTGAGGACAAAAGGGTTTTAGGAGCAGCAATAAAACTTAAAAATGAAGGTTTAATTGAACCTATAATGCTTGGAGATATTAAAGAAATAGAAAAAACTGCAAAGGAAAATTCTTTTGATATTTCTAAATTACAAATTATTGAAATTGAAAAATATGATGAATTTGATTTATTAGTAGATGCTTTTGTTGAAAGAAGAAAAGGAAAAGCAACAAGAGAGCAAGCTGTGGAAATGCTAAAAACAGTTAACTATTTTGGAACTATGTTAGTCTATACAGGAAAGGCTGATGGTCTAGTAAGTGGAGCTGTATTTTCAACAGGTGACACTGTAAGACCGGCATTACAAATAATAAAAACCAGACCGGGAGTTTCAAGAACCAGTGGAGCAATGTTAATGTTAGGGCAAAATGGCGAAAAATATATGTTTGCCGATATTGCTATTAATATTACCTTAGAGCCACAAGAATTAGCAGAAGTTGCTGTAGAAACAGCTAAAACAGCTAGAATTTTTGATATAGATCCAAAAGTTGCCATGTTAAGTTTCTCAACAATGGGTTCAGCAAAACATGAACTTGCTGAAAGAGTTGCAGAAGCTACAAAAATAGCTAAAGAATTAGCACCGGATTTAGCCTTAGATGGAGAAATGCAATTTGATGCAGCTATAGCACCGGAAGTAGGAGCTAAAAAAGCGCCAAATTCACCAGTAGCCGGAAAAGCTAATGTATTTATATTCCCAGACCTACAAGCTGGAAATATAGGTTATAAAATAGCACAAAGACTTGGAGGCTATGAGGCAATAGGGCCTATATTACAAGGGTTAAATATGCCAATATCAGACCTTTCAAGAGGAAGTAACGAAGAGGATATTTACAAATTATCACTAATAACAGCTGCACAAGCATTAGAAAATTAAATTTATAGACTAAGATTAGCATTGGAGAAATCCAGTGCTTTTTTATTTGTTAAAAACTTGAAAGTATAGTTACTATATGCTTTATAGTAATACGTAAGCAATAAAGGGGAAGGAAAATGGGAAAAATAATACATATAAAAAATGCAAAAGCAATAGTTACTTGTGATGAAAACGATAGTGTATATTGGGATAGTGACATTCTAATAAGAGGACAGGAAATATTGGAAATAGGACCTAACTTAGAGCCGGGAAATGTAGATGAAACAATAGATGGCAGAGATAAATATATTTATCCCGGACTTATTAACACCCATCATCATTTTTTTCAAACTTTTGTTAGAAATACTTTAAAAGTTGATTATGTCAATATGACAGTTCCTGAGTGGTTAGACAGAATATATCCTGTTTTTCAAAAAATAAACAATGACGTAATATATTATTCATCTTTAACAGCAATGGGTGATTTATTGAAGCACGGTTGTACTACTGCATTTGATCATCAATATTGCTATACTACTGAAACAGGAACTGAGCCTGTTGACAGACAAATGGAAGCTGCCGAGGAATTAGGAATCAGATATCATGCTGGTCGTGGCACCAATACACTTCCTAGAAGTGAAGGAAGTACAATGCCAGAAAATATGTTAGAAACAACAGATGTTTTTATAAAGGACTGTCAAAGATTAATAGAAAAATATCATGATAATAGTAAATTTTCAAAAAGTCAGATTGTTGTCGCTCCATGTCAAATTATGAATTGTTATTTAGACACTTTCAAAGAATCGATAAAATTAGCTAGAGCTTATGATGTTAGATTGCATACCCATCTTGGAGAAGGAGAAAATGAAATTATTAAAGAAAGATGGGGAAAAAGAAGTTTAGACCTATGTGAAGAAATGGGTTTCATAGGGGAAGATGTTTGGTTTGCTCATGGATGGGAAATGACAGATGATGAGCTAGATAGATTAGCAAAAATGAAAACAGGAATATCACATTGTCCAGGTCCTGCAATACTTGGAGGATTTCCAATTATAGATATGAAGAAGATGATAGAAAAAGGCGTTGTAACCAGCTTAGGATGCGATGGCTCAGCGACAAATGATAGTTCAAGTCTATTAGATTCTCTAAGAATTGCATTTTTGATGCAATCATACTTTAGTAAGGAAAGGGGAGGGGCTATAAGTCCTTATGACTTATTGAAAATATCAACTATAAATGGTGCTAGAACATTAGGCAGAAATGATATCGGAACGTTGGAAAAGGGGAAGGCTGCCGATTTGTTTATGATTGATATGAATAATATTGAACTGACAGGAATGCATCATGATCCAAAGAATATGTTGGCAAGAGGCGGAGTTACAGGAGCTACTTATTTGACTATGGTAGGAGGAGAAGTAGTTTCAAGAGAAGGGAGACTTACTAAAGTAGACGAAGAGGAGTTAAGCAAAAAAGGTGAAAAAATTTGTACACAAGTATTAAGAAATACAACAGATGCTTTTTAATGAGGATATTATGGAAAACAAAAAAATAGATATGGCAACAATAATAATAAATACATTAAAAGTATGTGTCGGGTTGTTAATTTCAGGAATAGGGACTGCATTTATGTTTAATGCAGGGCAAGGAAGTGCGCCAGCTGCAACAATAACGGAAGGAATATCGGTATTTACAGGATTTAATTATGGGATATCTGGAATAATAGTCAATGTATTCTTTTTAATAATACTATTAATATTTGATAGACAACTAATAAATGTTGGAACGGTATTAGCAACTTTTTTCCTAGGTTACTTTATAGACTTAGGAGTGTTTCTTTTAGCTCCCTTAAATATTATAGGAATGGGTACAGTATTAAAAACTATTATGATGTTAATAGGCTGTATTATTACTGCAATTGGCTTGGGTTATTACATAGGTGTAGATTTCGGAACCGGTGCTATGGATGGGATGTCAGTTATACTTAATAAACGATTGAAAATACCTTTTACCTATTGTAGATGGGGAATGGATGCCTTATTAATGGTAATAGGAGTTATATTAGGAGCATCTTGGGGACTTGGCACAGTAGCTTCAATTGTATTGACCGGTCCTATAATGTCCTATATAATAAATAAAATGAAAAAAGAATAATGGTGAAATAATAGATGAAAGATTTCATGAAAATTGGAGAAATAAGTGACTTGTTTGGACTAAATAAACAAACTCTACATTATTATGATAAGGTAGGTTTATTTAGACCTGCACATATAGAAGAAAATGGCTACAGAGCATATACATTTGAACAATGTTATGAATTAGCGTCTATATGTAATATGCGATATTTAGGATATTCTATAAAGCAAATAAAAAAAATATTGGAAAAGCAAAACATGGAAATTTCTCTTAGAGCTATGGAAACTCAAAAATCTATTATAGATGAAAAAATTAAGAAATTATTAGTGGTAAAAGAAGCTATAAACAGAAAAATGATATTTGTAGAAAAGGAAAGTAGGAAAATAGATTTAGGAAAAACTTATATTAAAGAGTTCCCTGAACGATATTATATTCCTATAGGAAAAGAAGAACTACTCTATAAGGATGAAGCCTTTTATTATAATCCTACTATAGTATTTTATGAAAATATGAAAAGAATGGATTTTGGTGCATATTTAGAAAATGAAAAAGAAGTATCCTTATATAGTAAAGAGACCTTAAAAATTATTCCAAAGGGAGAATATTTATGTGGTTATCACAAAGGAGATTATAAAAACATTACAGATACTGTAAAAAAGATGATAGCACAAAATAAGCAATTCAAATTTAAAAATTGGTCTGTACATTTTAATATAATAGATCAATTTATTGAAATTAAAAGTAGTGAATTCATTACCCAGATACAAATACCGATTATAGAAAAACAAATGAAAACTAAAAGATAATAATATTAAACCGACTCTTATTCGATAGACATAACTAAATCATAGGAGTTGGTTTTTTTATTGAAAAAAATAATTTTTTCTAGCTATAATAAATTTTTTGATATTTAAGGAAGAAAGTTATAGTTTACTGTTCCGAAACAATGTAAAATAGAGGCTTAATTCATTAATTTCAAATATTACAGGACTATTTAAATAAATATAAATAATTACTTGACTTTAAATTAAATACTTGCTATCATAGTCAAGTGCTCAAAATGAGAAACAAAATATTTCTAACAAGATATAAAAAAGTTTTTCAAAAAAACAGTTGACAAAAATAAATACCCTATGGTATACTTAAAAAGTTGTCACAAGAGTGCAACAAGAACCTAGACAAAAGAAAAGTGTAAAAAACTTTGAGAAAAAGTACAACCAAAACAATAATTTTCGGTGTAAAATTAAGAAGAAGTCAGCAAGAGCTGAATCAAACATTTAATTGAGAGTTTGATCCTGGCTCAGGACGAACGCTGGCGGCGTGCTTAACACATGCAAGTCGAACGAGAATCTTATCAGTGGAAACTTCGGTAGAAACAGATAGGAGGAAAGTGGCGAACGGGTGAGTAACGCGTGAGCAACCTGCCTTACACAAAGGGATAGCCTCGGGAAACCGGGATTAATACCATATGAGACCCCGTTGGCGAGTGCCAAAGAGGTTAAAGATTTATCGGTGTAAGATGGGCTCGCGTCTGATTAGCTAGTTGGTAGGATAAAAGCCTACCAAGGCGACGATCAGTAACCGGCTTGAGAGAGTGAACGGTCACATTGGAACTGAGACACGGTCCAAACTCCTACGGGAGGCAGCAGTGGGGAATATTGCACAATGGGGGAAACCCTGATGCAGCGACGCCGCGTGAGCGAAGAAGGTTTTCGAATCGTAAAGCTCTGTCCTTGGAGAAGATAATGACGGTAACCAAGGAGGAAGCACCGGCTAAATACGTGCCAGCAGCCGCGGTAATACGTATGGTGCGAGCGTTGTCCGGAATTATTGGGCGTAAAGGGTACGTAGGCGGTTTAGCAAGTCAGATGTTAAAGCGTGGGGCTCAACCCCATAAAGCATTTGAAACTGTTAGACTTGAGTAGTGGAGAGGAAAGTGGAATTCCTAGTGTAGCGGTGAAATGCGTAGATATTAGGAGGAATACCAGTTGCGAAGGCGACTTTCTGGACACAAACTGACGCTGAGGTACGAAAGCGTGGGGAGCAAACAGGATTAGATACCCTGGTAGTCCACGCCGTAAACGATGAATGCTAGGTGTTGGGGGTCAAACCTCGGTGCCGAAGTTAACACATTAAGCATTCCGCCTGGGGAGTACGGTGGCAACACTGAAACTCAAAGGAATTGACGGGGACCCGCACAAGCAGCGGAGCATGTGGTTTAATTCGATGCAACGCGAAGAACCTTACCAGGGCTTGACATATATGCGCTAGCACTAGAGATAGTGGGTTCTCTTCGGAGACGTATATACAGGTGGTGCATGGTTGTCGTCAGCTCGTGTCGTGAGATGTTGGGTTAAGTCCCGCAACGAGCGCAACCCTTATTTTTAGTTGCCAGCAAGTCATGTTGGGCACTCTAGAGAGACTGCCAGGGATAACCTGGAGGAAGGTGGGGACGACGTCAAATCATCATGCCCCTTATGTTTTGGGCTACACACGTGCTACAATGGCTGCTACAAAGGGAAGCAAATGGGTGACCATAAGCAAACCTCAAAAAGGCAGTCCCAGTTCGGATTGTAGTCTGCAACTCGACTACATGAAGTTGGAATCGCTAGTAATCGCGGATCAGAATGCCGCGGTGAATACGTTCCCGGGTCTTGTACACACCGCCCGTCACACCATGGGAGTTGGGGAGGCCCAAAGTCAGTGACCTAACCCTTCGGGGAAGGAACTGCCTAAGGCAAACTCAATGACTAGGGTGAAGTCGTAACAAGGTAGCCGTATCGGAAGGTGCGGCTGGATCACCTCCTTTCTAAGGAA
>DUUN01000562.1 GCA_012841535.1 Gallicola sp.
AAGTTAGAGCTATAATAAGCGACTTGATAACTTTTATTTTATTTTATTTTACAATGTCATTGAGATCAATATCAAGAATTTTTGCTAATTGGATAAGTCTTTTAACCGAAGGAATTAATTTGCCATATTCATATTGTTGTATGAGCTGATATTTAACTCCCAATTTTTCAGCAAGTTGTCTTTGAGTTAACCCCTTTTTAATTCGTGCTTCTTTTAAGAATTCGTTTAGTTTCATATCTCATCTTTTCTCCATCTTCTTATTTGCTTTAAAGATTCGTCTTTAAAAATATTAGCATATTCTATGTTTTTTACTGCTTTAAGGAAAGAGTCCACATCATAATAGTTTCCATCCCATTCGAACGCTAGGAAGAAATAAGGATAATCGCTCGGATCAAAAACGCCAAGAAATTCAAATTTCCCTCCTAAAACTTCTCCATCTTCATAAATGTCAACGCTAATATTATCAAAATCATCTCTAGCAATTAAAATTTCAGTGCCTTCAACCTCAATTTTAATTTCTGTATTATCAATCATTTTTTTGATGACATCATTAATCGCTTCGGAATGTGTGCCATACACATCCCATAATTTTTCATTAATCCAAACTGTTCTCTTCATATAATTTCCTCCTGTTTTTTTTTACAATACTACTATACCATCACTTTAAAACCATTTCTATATCTACTAAATAATTCTTTTTACCTTGTTTTGTTGTAAAATAATATCTTCCATCTTTTAATACAATACCATCCACCTTTACTATATGACTAATTAATCCTCGTGAAGCATCTACTCCATACAAAAAAGCATCTTCAACTTTTTTTCTTCTTTTAATTGCCATATTCTCAACCTTTAATTTTTCACTATCTGTTAATTCTTCCTTACCTAAAAATTCTAGCATTATATTAGTAATATGTTTATTATAATATTTAATATAATTGTCTATTGATATACTCTTCATATTTTAAGTCCTTTCTATCTCTTTTACAAGTTTAAAAAATCTTTTACATTATAAATTTTACCATTATTTATTTTCGCTTGATAATTTAGCGTTTTCTAATCCTAAAACGTTTATTAGATAATTAGCGTAATCATATTCTGTTTTTGTTATTTCTAAATATAAATTATCTTTACTCAATGAATATACTTCCTTGCTAACTTCTTTATACCCATATCTCTCATTATCATCTAATTTTATTTTTACTTCTTCTTGAATTTTTGGCAACCATCCATCTCTTAATCTCACTAACACGTTATCTTTTCTTTGCATAACTCCATTATCATATCTATACCATTTATTTAATACATTTGCTACTTTTTGTTGTTGCATAGGTGATAGTTTATCAGTAAAGCCGTTACAAAAGTTTTCTCTTGCTTTTTCTTCTTGCTCTATTCTTTTTTGTTCTGCAAGTTCTTTTTCTTTTTGTTCTTGTTCTTTTTGGATTTTTTCTCTTCGTTCTTGATATTCTTTATTTCTAATTGCCTTTATATCTTCTCTAACTTTTAATCCCTCTTGATAATAATTTGTGTTATTGTCTTTATCATAGTCTGCAATTATAGATAAAATCCAATTAGTAACCCACTTTTTATTTTGTATTTGCTTTATAACCGCTTGAATATAATTGTCTATAGTGCAATTAAAATTTTGAGCATTTATTAATTCCAGAGTTTTATTTATAGCGACTTCAAAAT
>DUUN01000394.1 GCA_012841535.1 Gallicola sp.
AATTTTTGCCACAATTATTTTTCTTAACATCACCAACAATTTTAGTTACAACATCTAGTTGATGATATCTAGGAAATATCATCTTACCAGATTTAAAAGATTTCTTTTTATCATATTCTAAATGCATATATTTATTTAAAATATCCATTAATACATTTTTAGTTAAAACACTTTCCCATAAATAAGCAGTCCCAAACCCCTGTTCATTATTTAAATTACCTGCCCCTCCAACATTACCAGCACCATTACTTCCTTGATTAAAGGGTAAGAAAAATGTTTTAAAACCATCTAACTTAGTTGTCATTTTACACTCAAATAAATCAACTGCAAAATGTACTAAACTTCTTGTATTAAATCTAAAAATCGGCTCATTTGGATTTCTATCTTCTTTATACTGATAAACAGCATTATTAATATCTTGACCAGTATATTGATTCTTTAACTCCATCGTTACTATTGGGAATCCATTAATAAACAATACGGTATCCAAACTATTATTTGTACTAACGGAGTAGTGCAACTGCCTAACACATTCACAAATATTTTTATCATACAACTCAACTAATTCTGGATTGATATTTGTTTCTGGTCTAAAATATATCAACTTAAAACTTATTCCATTTAACCGAATATCATTTCTTAAAGTATGAAGTAACCCAAATTCTTCAATTTTCTTTTCTACTTGTTTTAAAAAGTATTGTTCAGAAGAAGAACCATGTATTTCACAAAATTTATTCCATTTTTTACTCTGAGTACTTTTAATAAATTCAATTAATTTATTAGGTTTATATCCTTTTAATGAATCATATCCTACCTCAAAACCTTTTTCATAACCACCTTTAGTAATTAAATACTCTTCAATTATATTTTCAAAATCAATTTCTTTTGTATTCATAATTACACCTCAATTTTACCTGTTACTGCTTCATATATTAATGATTTTTTATATTCTTCTAACTTTTCAATTATTTGTTTCCTATATTCAATTACTCTATCTATTTTAGAACACTTATCATCAAGGTAATCTGCTATTTCCTTTTGTTCTTCAAGAGAAGGCAAGATAATGGGTGACTTTGCCACTGAATTTAAATTAAATTTTGCAGCATGGGTTCCTTCACCCACTTTTTCTAAATTAATATAATCTTTATAATAACTTGACCCCATTACATATTTTAAAAATCTATTGTTTATTTTATCATGTTTTGGTTTTATTAATCCTAAACTAACAAATATACTAAAATTCTCATCAATATCAACAATAACCGGTTTCCCTAAAGTGCCAATTCTACAAAATAATATATCACCTTTTTCGATTTTAGTATGTTTGGACAAAGTTTTATACTCCTCACTACTTATATATTTACAATTTGTTAAATCAATTTTTCCGCTTGAAATATCCTTTATGGAAATAAATGGATATCCTTCATGAATGTAATTTGGTGTTTGATGAGTGCCGTCTGTAATTTTATTTGATAGATATTTTAACGAAGTAAAACTCCAATTTTGGGGGATATATTTAAAATATTTAGACTGAACTTCTTTAAATTTCACATTAGCATAAATACCACTTGTTATCAGTTCTGAAATAATACTTTCCTTGTATTCTTCAAGCAACTCAATTGATTTTTGATTATTTGTAATTTGTTTATCTAGGATTTCACACTTTTCATCAAGAAAATTCGCTATTTTGGTTTGCTTTTTTATCGATGGCACCACTAGCATATTATTTTTCACTTGTTCAACAGTTATTTGAGGAATAGCTGTTTGTTCGGAATCAAACCAATAATCCTTAAATCCTATTGTGCAATAATAGACATATTTACTAATGATATTTTTTAATTTTGAACATATGGTTGTCTGTGTACATGTTGCAACATCATCCTTAATTATTTTTGCATACCCTATTGAATTCCCTCTTGCTGGTATAACTAGATCTCCTACAGATAGTTCAATAACACTATTTTGAACATAACCAAATATTTTTTCTTCTTCGGTAGCACTATAAACAGGTATACCATCTTCTAGAAGGTTTTCTTTTAAGATGGTTTCACCCATTCTTGTTTCAGAAAAAAATTTATATTTTGAAATTTTCCAATCTTCTGGTATTTTACCTATCCATTCAATACCACTATCTTTCATAACTCTACTCATTAGATTGTAACTCCTCTAATACTCCATCAAGTTGCCTATCTAATTCTAATATTTCTTGCATTATTTCTTTTGTGCTTCTTGGTTTTACATACTTATAAAAATATCTTGTAAATGATATTTCATAACCTATTTTAGTTTTTGAATCATCAATATAAGCATTAGGGTTGAATGGTAAAACTTCTCTATCCATATAGTCTTTTATACTTTCAGTTAATGGTATATTTTCAGTATCAGTTAATTCCTTATTTGGAATAGGTTCGCCTTTTTTATTAGTTACTACATTTCCTTTTTCATCGAATTCTGGAGTTAATACTGTTATTTTTCTATAACCAAAAAATTCATTTGGATAAATTTTAGATACTTCATTTTCTATAAAATTCCCATATATATTGGTTATTTCTTTAATTTGCTCATCTGTTATTTCATTTCTTTTATTACCTAATGATTTTCGCATTTTAACAAAGTAATTACTTGCATCAATCAATTGAACTTTACCTTGTCTATGTTCTGGTTTTTTATTAGATAATACCCATATGTATGTTGCTATTCCTGTATTATAAAACAAATCATTTGGTAATTGAATAATGCAATCTAATAAGTCATTTTCTATAACATATCTTCTTATTTCACTTTCACCAGAACCAGCATCTCCTTTAAATAGTGCTGATCCATTATGAATAATTGCAACTTTAGAACCCTCTTTATTCATTTTAGACACAGCGTTTTGTAAGAATAATAATTGACTATCCGATATAGCTGGTGTCCCTGCTCCAAATCTACCTTCAAATCCTTTTTTGGCTTCTCTTAACACTAAATCCTTTTCATTTTTCCATTCTCTACCAAAAGGTGGGTTCATCATAATATAATCAAATGTTTCTCCTGCGAATTGATCATCTGATAAAGTATTTCCATGTCTAATATTACTTGCTTCCTGATCTTTAATTAACATATCTGCTTTACAAATTGCGTATGTCTGAGCATTTAATTCTTGCCCATAACAAATCATTTTAGACGATGTATTTAATTTGTTTGCATATTCCATTGATGCAGATAATATTCCGCCCGTTCCACTTGCTCCATCGTAGACAGTTTTTATTTTAGAAGAATCTGCCAAATCTTTCTCATCACTAAAAACAATATTAACCATTAGTTCAATTACTTCCCTTGGAGTATAATGTTGTCCTGCTTCTTCATTGTGCGATTCAGAAAATTTTCTAACTATTTCTTCAAATATATAACCCATTTCTATATTGGAAATTTCTTTTGGATGTAAATTAGCTTTAGTTGAATTAAATGTTTCTATAACAGTAAATAATACACCATTATTTGCCATTCTTGTAATGTGTCTATCAAAATCAAAATTTTCAATAATATCAATTACTTCGCTCGAAAAACCATTGATATAATTTCTTAAATTAACTTCTATATTATCAGGGTCATCTAATAATTTTTTAAAATCATATTTACTTGTGTTATAAAAATTTTTCTCTGATATTTGTTTTAATATAAAATCCCTTTGTGCAAATGTTTTAGGATATTTTAAAGAGGCTTCTAAAACTTTTTCTTTTGTATCCGATAAAACGCTATCAAATCTTTTTAATACTGTTAAAGGAAGTATTACATCACCATATTCATGTGGTTTATAAACTCCAGTTAATTTATCAGCTACACTCCAAATAAGGTTAGCTTTTTCACTCACAACACTTGATAAACTTCTCATTAATATTACCACCTTCTAAACATTATTTTAATAATGCATTCATATACATTTTACCACATTTGGGGTTTTTTTGAAAAAAATTCACACATTATGTGTGAAGAAAATATAAAAAGATTGCATTGCTATAACCATACGATTATTACAATGTATTTATTAAACTTATTATTCTTTCATTTCATATAACTTTCTAATTAAAAAGTTATATAATTTAATATCACTTGTAACAATCATTAAAGACTCCTTGGCTCTTGTTATTAAACAATATAATTCTGAAGAAATTTTCCCGTAATTTACCTTTTTAATTGTCTTTAGTTTGTTATTTACAATTGTAAAACCATCACAAAAATAAATAACAATATTATCATACTCATTCCCCATCACACTGTATGTATTCAAATATGTCTGGCATTTTTTCTTTAATTCAAAGCAATCCTTAGAAACACATTGTTCCGTACAACTTTCAAAGTAATATGATTTTCCTAATTCTAAATATACAAAATCATCAAGTTTTTTTCGAAGAAAATCTTCTTTCATTAATATTTTTATTTTTGATTTATCTGTTTTTTTATGTTTGACTGCACCTTTAGGTATATCTAATATTTTTCTTGCATACAAATCAAAAGTGTCATCACTTCTAATTGGTTGATTCATAGTAGTGACCAAATTTTCTGTTTTATCATCATATAACTTCTGAAAACAACTCTCACCATTAATATCTTGATTTAAATCTCCTAACAATATTATCTTTTTATCAATTAATTCGTTTATATTTTTTATATCTTCTTCACTGATTCTTTGAGCTTCATCAACTATACAAACGTCAAATCTTTCTTTATTTTCTACAAATTGTTTTACAGTTGAAATATTCAATTTTTCTATTAATTCTGTAGCGATATTGTTATTTATCTTGAATGGCGCTAAATAAACAGTTTTATTTTTAATACAATAATAATTAAACAAGTCTAATGCTAATAACGTTTTTCCTGTTCCAGCTCTTCCAGCAATTATGTTTGTTTTATTTTTTGTATTATTTATTACTTTTCTTTTTGACTCTTTTTGTGAATTAGATAATATGTATTTTTTTTCAAAAAAGGTTTGAGGATACATGTATGCAGATAAAACTTTTATATTTATATCTAATAATTTTGGATTAGTTATCTTTGAAAGTTCATTGTTAACATTATAAAAATTTGTTTCAACAAGTTTCCCTTTTTCACTATCAAAAACAAAGATTTTATTATCGGAAGAAGTATACATAAATATTAGTATTTGAAAATCAGGATAAAAAGTTTTAAATATTTCATAATTATCTTCACATTGTGAGATAACCATTTTAGAAGTTTTTAATTCTATATTAATAATTAGACTGTCATCAACCTTTACTAAATCAAATTCTTTTCCCAATCTATCCACTTCATAACCAACATTAAAATCATTTTTATTATCAATTTTTAAACCTCTCATTAATTTTAATAAAGATTTAATATCATTTGAATCAAATTTGTGTACACCATTATACTTTAAAAAGGATTTTACGTCATCATCCTTTTGGTTTACAAGTAAATTCAAATTAACTAACTTATAATCATACAACATATGTTTTTCCTTTCAAAATAAAATTAATTTTATAATTATAGTTTTTTATAACAATGATAAGGTATTATCATTTATGAAGAAAATTAAATAAAAGAATTTATCTTTTATTAGTGACTATTGCTTCTGCACTTTTGGCAATAATTTTATACGATACAAAATAAACAGTTGCATCAATAAATTTCTTTAAATCCTCAATATCCTTTTCTTTCCATTTTCTTTTATAATGAGTTTCATCATTACCTAACCAAGCTGAATAAGTGGCTAGATTTTTAATTATTCTGTCTTCAATATATTCTTCAATTACTTTCCCTAAAAAATTATTTTCTATTTTTTCCCTTTCATCTGGTTTTTCTGAAATACAAAAATCCTTAATTAAAAATTCGAGTGCTTTTCTATAACCCATACCTGCTATTTGATCTAAATTATGATCTTCAGCTATAATTGCCTGATTATATATTTTTTCAAATTCTGGCGATAATATTTTTAAATCTTTATCAAAATTCTTCTCAATGGGAAATTTCGGAAATACTTTACAAGTTGATGGTTGATATACCGAATCGCTCGGATCATAATAATGCGCTAAAAATGTTCTATCGCAAGCAGGACATTCAAACATAATAGACATTAACTCACTCTCATGATTATAATTTTGATTAATATACTTTGGTTTTATTCCCAAATTACACATAGGACATTGATTAGGATCCTTTAAATGTGCATACCTTTTTCCAACATGGAAATCAGTTTCTTTATATTCAACTTTTCTATACATAAATTAATACACCTCACAAAACTTAAATGTTGAACAGTATTTAGTGTCGGGGATTAGTTAATTCAAAATATAACTAGATCCTATTTAAACCCAAACACACTTTACTATATCATAATACATTTTTATTCTAGCATTTAAACCTTTTATTAAACCAAGTTTTTCTTCTTTAGTAACATGACTAACAGAGTCTAATTCAACTTTAACACACTTTATATTATTTTCTTTAACATATTTAGTTAATAATATTTCAACTCCATATTTAGAAATATCTGTACAATCAATAGCATCAAATAATTTTCTTTTTAATACTCTTTGACCAGAAAGAAACGGAGTTATCTTTTGCGCTAAATCAGTAGCCATTTTACCATTAACAAAAACTCCTATAGACATTTCTGTTTTATTTTTAATTACCGGTTTTATTAAATTAATAACATGTTTTTTTTGTAACCCAATTAAATCAGCAT
>DUUN01000065.1 GCA_012841535.1 Gallicola sp.
AGCTAAACCATTAGAAAGATATGTTTTAAAATTACTGGTTATCCAATTGGATTGAGCATTTAATTCAATGAACGAATATAAAACGCCAAAAAGAATGAAGAGGCTTATTTTTTTCATTTTCCATGTTTTTTCGACTCAAATAAGTTGTTTAGACCTAATAGTATAAATATATGTCGTATCCAAAACTAAGTTGATTAGCTGCTTTTTCCATTGCATCCCAGTTTTTACTTATTGCAGCATCCCTTAGCGCAATAATTTTATCAATTGTAGCGTAACCATATTCATCTTCATTGATGTAAGTTCTAATTTCAACTTTATCGTACCCTTGTCTGAGATAACTAAAATAGTGATTTATGAAATTGACAGTTTCATCCACAGTATAAGAGGTTAACACTCTTTTTCTTTCATCAATACTTTCAATGCTTTTTAATTTTGTCCAAAATAAACTCTCATTTCTCCCAAAGTGAATGTGAGAAACATCCTTGTGAAAGTGAAACAACATTGGCACTGTTCTTTGATAATTTTGAGGATATAAATTACCTATTAATGATAATAATAATACTGTTGTTAAAATTATTTTCTTCATATTTTCTTTGATTAATGACGAATTAATAGTCGCCTGTTAATATTATGTTGGATATATTGCATGTTTGAAAACTAAATATAATTCAAGTATTTAAATTAATCGATAGTTGATTCAAGTGTAGTCTTTAGTATTTTATATATTAATATGTTAGCCTTTTCTGTTTATATAAAAAAATCCCTACATCATTTGCTTGCTCTGAAGAAGACAACCATAAACTATTTTGAATTTTTATGACCTTAAAGGGTAATTTTCTATTTTCTTTATTGGTTAATATTAAGAATCCTGATTCAGCATCTTTATCATAAAAGTATTTTATATTGTGAGTTTCTAATATTACTGAACCGTTTTTTAAGACGTAGTACGTAGCGTTAGAATCATCTATAAATTTAACAGCAATGTATTGAGTTTTTGGATTAAATATTCCATCCCATTCCATAATACTATATTCACTCCAAGAATCAGCACTACCATCTGGGAAAGCCCAGGTTGTACCCTTTAGATTAGATGAATTTGTGCAGTTAGTAAAACTTAAAACTATTGCAATTAGTAAAAACCCACGTATGATCTTCATATATTACTTAATGTTAATTACTGTTTTAATTCCCAAAAACATGCACATAATAGAAAAGCGTTGGATTTGTTAGAAGTATATCATGTGTTTTGACTAACAAGTTAATACTAAAGCGCTTTCTACGTTAAATTAAAAAAATGCTTGTTTCTATTTTATTAAAAACAAAGATAGTTTTTTATTTGCAATAAAAAAATTTTTTTACTTAATATTTTTTCGTTAAAATTATGCCCACATTAAATAAAATAATTAGATTCCATTTGCTGTATTGTTTCTGTACTCTTACTCTAAAATGTAAAAATAAACAGCTCATATGTAGAATAGAGCAATTTTTTAATGTTATCAAAAGTTGTATAATATGATAAGTTGAGTCATATTATATGTTTATATAGTGGACATAATTTTTCAAGATGTCCGCTTTAAGTCACTGGCATTCTTTATCAGGACTAAACATATGTAAACGGATACTTCCCTTATATTCCTTGGTAGTGTTACATTTAGTGTGTCTCTAGTCTATTGCTTTATCAGTCTTATAACAAATTTATTTCTTTTTTTTAATTTCACCTAATCCATGACATGTATTTTTTAATTCCGATACTTGCACAAGGAT
>DUUN01000834.1 GCA_012841535.1 Gallicola sp.
AATATAGATTAGACAAGGAAGACAATAAAGCAGCGGAAATTTGCAAAAACATTGAAAAGATTTTTATCAATACTGATCCAGAAGACAAGGAAGAATATTTACCCACATACCGGAATCAATATTACAATAAAATCTACATACCAGAAGAAACCCAGGAAGAAGCCGGATACATTTTTAACGAAGATATTTTTAACTATTTCAATGACATAGCACCAGAAGGTTATTATTTTTCTTCGCATCTAGGCAATGGATCATGTTTTGGATTTTGGAAAATCGAAGAAGAATTCTAGTTTAACAGCATAGGGAATTTTCCCTTGCTGAATTCCTTCAATATTGGAAGGAATTCAGGAAGGGAAAACCTTTCCACAAAATCAAAGGAGGTTTTAACCATGAAAAAAACAATTGATAAACATGATTTTGTTCAGGAATTCAGGAATTATAACAGGGAAGATAATTTCAGCAGGGAAGGATTAGAAGCATTATTTGACTATATAGAACAATACGAAGAAGAAACCGGATTAGAAATAGAATTAGATGTCATCGCTATTTGTTGCGAATATACCGAATATGAAAATATCCAGGAATTCAACGAAAATTATGGCAAAGAATGTGAAACCATAGAGGATATTGAATACTACACCCAAGTAATTCCTTTATCAGGTGATGGCTTTATTATTCAGGACTTTTAGGTAATAGCAGGATTCTTCCTGTTATCTATACCGGATCAGTTTTACATGGCAAATTTACAATGTGACAGAGATTAACAGCAAAGATTTTTTCTTTGCTGAATATACCGGAAATGTCCGGTATATTCAGGATTGAAAAAATCAAAAAAAACTTTAAGTATATTCTAAGTAAAGAGACAGGATCAGGATGTTAATGCCTTAATAACAGCAGCAGGATTCTTCCTGCTGAATATATCCCCACAAGGATATATTCAGGAAGAAGAAACTAGGGAAAGGAGGTTTAACAATGCCAAAGTATATTAATCATTATGATCATAACAATAAGTATTATATTCAATTTAATAAATTAATGCCAGAAAATCCTATAATAAATAAATGGTATCCTATAAACAAATATACATTTATTTACATTAACAACAAAGGTTATTTTCATATGACACAATTAAAAAAAGCAATAAATAAATATTATTTTACTGACTACATTTTAACAGGAAAACCAAAAATGGAATTAAAATTTAATCATGATTCTGGATATTTTAACAACTTGGAAGAAGTAAAAGAATATATACAAATTCGGGAGGGCGACAAATGATAACAGTTTTAAAACAAGATATTTTTAATGGAGAAAAATTAGATACAGAAATAAATATAAATTTAGATATGACAATTTATGGGGAAGATTTACAAAATTTTAAAATAGAATTAGAAAAATTAATAAATAAATATAGAATATAAGGAGGGAAAACATGGCTTGTCAAGAATGCAAATATTTTTATGAAGATTATTCTGTTGGAATTGCGGAATGTGAAAATGATCAAATAACAGAGGAGGAATTATCTATTTATTTTAGTGATAATAAAGATGGATGCCCGCACAAAACACAATAAAGAGGAATTTTTATGGATCAATATCAATATAGAATTACAGTCAATCAGCAGCAGGGAAACATATTAGACTTTTTTCCAAATGAACAATGGCAGCGAATTACAGAAATTGAAAACCAAAGAGGAATTGATGCCAAATTAGAAAGGAGACTAATAACAGATACATCTATTTTTCCATTGCTTACTGATCCAAGCGGATATATGAGACTGAATAATAATATTATTGTTTCTCCTTGGCAGACCATAGCGGAATTTAAGGAGGTTTAACAATGTCATATTTAAGATTTAACATTCAGAATAAAGAGCAGCTTAATAAAATGTTAAGCGGAAATAAAGACAATACTAAAATAATATTTGAATCAGCCAAAGAATTAACTTTTCCATGTCAATTATTAGTAAGATAAACATGGCAAAATAAAAAATTGACAGAATTAAAATTAATTGAATGGAATTATTTTTGTAAAAAAGTGGGATCGGATAAGGATCGATGCCCACAAAAAATAATGTCCAGTGATATTATAGCAATTTAACCGAATTTTTCTAAATTTTAATTGACATTACAACAGTAATACTATAATATTAGTATAACAGCAAAAGGAGGTTAAATCATGATTGAAATTTGGATCAATGGCAGGTTACTTTGTGAAATAGAAGAAAATAATGATACCAACAGAGAAGCTATCGAAGATTTAGAACGAATTGTCCGAAAAGCAGGTTATGCTATTCAAGAAAAACAAGAAGATAACAAAATAATTAAAATGATTTAATACACCAGCACCAGAATCACACACAAGGTAAACTTGGGGAGGTTTCCCTTGTGTAATATCTCTAATGTTATAATGGGGATATTACAGAAGGGAAAATCCTTCTAATTACATTACAGGAGGTTAATTTATGCAAAAAAACAAAATCAAAATTCCAGGACATATCGGATCATGGTACATCATCGATGAAAAATATTTCCAAGGAAAAAAAGTTTATTTATTAGAACATGAAACCTATGGGGATGACGCAGCCAGTTTAATTGTTGACGAAGATTTAAATATTATTCTGGACAATGTTTGGAATGGTTTTTCTGATCTTGATGGTCTATATTGAAATTAACAGTACTGGAATTTAAGAATTACCTAAATAAAATCAAATGACAGGAGGAAGTCTGATGTATAAAGACGGTCAAAAGGTAACATATTTTGAAATTATCGATGAAAAGGGAGTAATTGAAAGTCCATTTAATTA
>DUUN01000460.1 GCA_012841535.1 Gallicola sp.
GATTGTAAAATCAAATATGACAGATGAACTTATTATAGTAGAAGTTCCAAATACTGAATTAAACGAATTTCCTTTATTTGAATTAGTTTCAATAGTATTAGTTGGATTAGGAGCAGGTGTTATCTTTTATGCAAAAAGAAAAAAGAAATAAAATAATAGGTATATTATTAATTGTAATAGGAATAGTCTTTTGGATTATTCCTTTTTATAATAATAAAATTGAAGATAAAAAAGAAGATAATCTTATTAATGAATACATAGATTCAACAGAACAGGAAATTATTATAAATGAGCCAGAAACAGTTCCAGAAGAAACGAAAATTGTAGAAACAATAAAATATTCGATGATAATAGAAATACCTAAAATTGGTCTTAAAAAAGGTATATATGGACTTGATTCTAGATATAATTCAATTAGTTATGGAATCCAAGTATTAAAAGAATCAAATATGCCTGATATAGAAAAAGGAAATTTAATATTAGCATCTCATAGAGGAAACAGTTCTGTATCACATTTTAATAATTTATATAAGTTAGAAAATGGTGATAGAGTTTATATTTATTATAATGGAATTAAATATGTTTATGAATTAGTTAATAAATATGATGAAGTAAAAGATGGAATAATTGTTGTTCATAGAAATAATGAAGATACAGTTTTAACTTTAATAACTTGTAAAAAAAATGAAGAAAAGCAAACAGTATTTATAAATAGATTAATTGAAAAGGAAAATTATTAGTGCAAGAAACTTATTCTAAAATACCAAGTAAAGTTAAATATAATAATTGTATTTGTCCTAATGCAAAATTATTATATGGTGAGATATCTTTGTTATGTTATACAAATGGCTATTGTTATGCTACAAATAAGTTTTTTAGTAATTTATTAAATGTAACTACAAGAACTATAACTAGATTAATTAAAGAATTATTAGAATCTAAGTTAATAAGAATAGAATATTCGGATGAAGGAATTCGTAAAATATATATAACTGAATAAAATTTCCATCGTATGGTGATGTAAAATACCATCGTTATGTGATGTTTTTATCTACAAAATATAATAAATAAAAAATAATAAAAAAAATATAACAAGTTTTATTTAAACAGGTCTAAATTGTAGAAGGGAGGAGAATATGCCAATAACAGATAAAATAGTTTTAGAAGGTAATATTTCAAGAATAAATGATAAAGAGTTAGACAAATATATATGGTTTGATATTTGTAAAAATGAAAAGTATCAAACAAAAGAAGGAGAGATGAAAGAAAATTCATCTTTTTTTAGTGTAAAAATTGATAGAGAAAGAATAGATAATAAAGATTTATTTAAAGTAGGTTCGTGGATAGTTGTAACTGGAATACCTAAATCTTTTTTAGATAAAAATAATATGAAACAATTTTATATTTTTGCATTAAAAATTGAAGATGCAAAGATATTTAAAATAAATGATGAAAAACAAAATAGTCAAAGTCCTAAAATTACCTATGATCCTGATGGTGTAATGGTATGGGATGGTAAAAGATGTGAATCAGAACCAGCTACGCCAGAAGAAATTGCAGAAATGGAGGACTTATTGAGTGAATTTAAATAAAAGATCATATTATTATGATTTTAATGAATTTTCAGAACTTTTAAATGAAGATACAGTAATTTATATAACAGCAAAGAATGAGAAAGAATTAAAAAAGAAACAACAAATTATAAAAGAATTTTGTAATCAAAAAAAGATAAATCCTAAAAAGATTTATTTAGATGTTACAAATAATTCTAATTTAATGAATAAACCTAATTTACAAAAATTATTAGCTGATGAAGAAAATTTAGATATTATTACATTTTCAACTTCTGATATTTATAGATATGCTACAGATGATTATTATGATATAAAAAGATTTCTTCGTGAATCTAATTTAGGTATTTATGATTTAAATTATGAATCTTTTTCAATTGAAAGACAACCATTACTTTATTGGCTAGGAAATTAATGATAATAGTAAAAATAATTGTAATTCTTTTTGCAGTGTTAATAATGTGTTGTTGTGCCTTAGGTAAAAGAGCTGATGATTGGCTTAAAGAAAATGAAAATAAGGGAGATGAAAACAATGGGATATAGGTCAGATGTAAGAATAGTAACTTCAAAAAAGGGATATAAAGTTTTAGATAATTATGTAAAAAAATATTTAAGAGATCATGACAAGGATAGAACTTGGAATTTGTTGAAAAGTCCAAAAATAAAAAAAGAAACACCATATACAACATATATCGGATGGGATTGCTTAAAATGGTATGAATATTCTGATTATGTTGATGTAGATGCTATTATGACGGGATTAGATTATTTAAAAGAAAATGGTTATTCTTATAGGTATTTTAGAATTGGTGAAAATTATGATGATTATGATGAAAAATATTATGAATCAGAAAATGAAGAAGAACAAGATTTAATATATCCGAGTATTATCCGTGAATTTGATGATGACTATATTTTTCAAGAATTAGAGTATCAATCTAATTTAAAAAAAGATGATATTGAATTATAGAAAGGAGGTGAAATATGCAGAGAAAAATCAAAGTTCTAGTTGTCGAACCAAATGAATTACCTAAAGAAGAAATGATAGAAAATACTCTAAAAGCTAAACAAGATTTAGTAGGTGGGAATATTGAATATGTTTCAAGAGATTGTTATTCAGATGTAATATTCATTTGCAATGAAGAAGGTAAACTTCTAGGATTACCTTTTAACAGAGATATAGGACAAGATATAATTGCTGGTCCTTTTATTATTGTCGGAGATGATCCAGAAATAGGTGAAGATCGTTCATTAACTGATGAACAAATAAAAAAGTATCAGAATATTTTTAATGAAAAATCTATTTCTGATACAAATATTAAATTAACTGAAATATATCTTGGAAAAGATATAGGTATGTAAGGAGGAATGATATATGCATAATACAGTTTTTTTAGTAGGAAGATTAGCTTCTGATCCAAATTACCATGAAGTAGGTGATGGTAAAAAAGTATCAAATATGTGTCTAGCAGTAACTAGATCATATAAAAATGAAAAAGGAGAATATCCTGTAGATTTTATTGATGTATCTGCTTGGGGGAATTTAGCAGAACATGTTAATAATTATACTCATAAAGGAGATTTAGTAGGTGTTCGTGGTTCTATCATAACAGAAGAAAGAGAAGTGGATGGATATAAGAAAAATTATCCAATAATAAATGCCGAAGAAATCAAATTTATTAGCAAAGTAAAAGATAAAGAAAAAGAACAAAACGATGATTTAGAGGTTTAGTATGAAAAAGGGTAAAAGAAAAGAGATAGCTGTAACTACCTCTATGTGTTATTTTTTACTAAACTTATGAAAAGTAAAGTAAAATGGTTCAATAACAAATCCATTATAACATAAATTTTACCCTTTTTAAACTTTTATTTGAAAAAGGAGGAATGATATATGATTAATATTTTAAATAAAAGGAGAATGTTTATTGTTTAATAACATAGGTAATACCCTTAATAAATTGGGTGGAACTATGAATTTATTAGCAATAGAAAAATTAGATGGAGGAACTTATAATGTTGATTCAATTTTATCAGCAATTAAAACTTTCTCAAATTGGGCTTTAAGAGTAGGTATTGCTTTATCTGGAGTAGCATTAATAATTGGATTTATTTTATATGCCGTTTCAGATGTAGATCAAAAAGCTCGAGTAAAACAAAGAATTATTCAAACGATGTTTGGTATAGTTGGAATTATTTTAGCTCTTTCACTTGTAAATCTAATTATAGATTTATTTTAAGGAGTTTTAAATGTTATTAAAAGCTTTAGATTTATTAAGAACTCTTGGATGGGGACTTATAAACTTTATATTTTCTTTAATAGATTCACTTTTTGATATTCTAAAGTCTTTAAATAGTTATAACATTATTGATAGTATTGCAGAAAATTCTATATTTAAGAATTTCCATAGTGGAGTAATAGCAATAGCTATTACTTTACTAGGATTATTTGCAATCTGGAGATTTGTTATGAAAGTAATGGATCCTGATGAAGGATTATCTGTAGGTCAGATAGTTAAGGAAATAATGAAATGTGGTTGTTTAGTATTATTATCAACTTTCTTATTTGCACAGGCATCTACATTTTCAATTAAATTAGCTGGATATACTGGAAGTATATTTACAACTAATAATGTTACTTTAGGAGATAGTATGCTCTCACTATATGTAGAACATTCAGATGGTTATAGAGAATCGGATGAATTTAAAAATGAGAATATACTTAATAATATTAAAAGTGATAATTTTACAAAAAAGAAAATGTATAATGACAAATATGTAACATCTTCAAGATGGATTTTACCAGATGAAAAAGATTATAAATATTCTATAAATTGGATTATGGCTATTATAGTTGGTGGATTCTTCTTGTATGCTTTATTCTTTAGTGGAATGATGTTAGCAAGAAGGCAGATAGAATTTTTATTCTTATTTGTAATATCACCAATAGTATTTGCAACTTCAATAGGAAATAAACAAAGAAGAGGAGCAGTTATAGAACAACTAGTATCACTTATGTTGCAAGGTGCTGTTATACTTTTAATAATTTGTTTAACTGCTTTAGTAATGCAACAAGTTCAAAGCACAACATTCTTTGCAAACTCAACATTCAAAGATATATTAGTTAAATCTTTATTGTATATAGGATGTGGTTCTTTTTTATTAACTGGTTCTCAAGTTGTAAATCGTTTCATAGGTGGAAATGTATCTGCTAATAGTGGTAGAGAACAAATGATGGCTATGATGGGATTTGGTAGAACTATGGGAGGAATTGCAACTGCTGGAACTTTGGGAGCTGTCGGAGCTGGATTAGTAGGAGCAGGTGCTATTACAAAAGGTGTATCAAAAGCTGGAGCTGTTAGTGATTCAGTATTAGCTAAAGTAGGTAGAGGAATTAGTAATTTTGGTAGTAAAATGCGAGGTTCCAGTTCAAGCTCTGGTGGGGGTTCTTCATCTGGAAGCAATCCTATAAGTGGTATGGGTTCTAATTTACAAAATTTGGGAAGTTATATAGAAGCAAGTGCTGTTTCTAGACAAAATCCAATTAATAAAAGTGGAATGAGAACATCAAGTGCTACAACTAAATTAAATAGATTTGGTTCAAGAATGATGAATGCTGGAGCTGATAGTATTGGTTCTGCTGTTAGTCAGATAATGCCAACTAGAGGAATGTATAGAAGAAGATATAGAAATAGAGGTGATAGTTAATGTATATAACAATAAAAAGTTTAAATAAAACATTAGGTAAATTTGTAGAATTAACAGATTTATATATCGGATTACCTATGTTATTTATATTTTTGATTATGTTTTCATGCACACCATTTAAAATGGAATCATTAATATTTTTAACTATCTGTATATTCTTAATGTTACCTATACAAATGTCAAAGAAAAATAGAATGTATAAAATTATATTCTTAGCATTTTCATATCTTTTTAAATGCAAAGAATATAGTTATTTTAAATAGAAAGTGAGAGTGATAATATCGGGTTATTCCCTAACAAAGAAAAAATATCAAACGAAGATAAAGCATTAAATAGTATTAAAAAAACTCAAACTAAAAAAATGAGTAAACATGCTTTAAAAAATAAAATGAAAAAGAGAATAAAAAATTCTCAAGTTTTTACAAATATAAAAGATATTGATAATGATGGACTTATTAATTTAAAAAGTGGAGAAGTTGCATCATTAATAGAAGTTAAAGCTATTGATTTATCTTTAACTAGTAAAGGAGAAAAATTAAATTTTTTCCAAGTATTAAAAAGTTTATATCAAATACAAGGATTGAATCTTAAATGTTATAAATTAGATGAAAAGATTAATTTAAATGCAAATAAAGTTAATTTAGATAAAAAAATAGAACATTTTGAAAATGATGAAAATAAGAAAGTACTTCTTGAAGAGTCTAGAAAATTAATAGATGATTTAGAAGAAAAATCATTTACTGTATCTAGTATTTATTATTGGGTAGTAATAGCAAAAGATGTTAATGTATTAGAAAAACAATTAGATGAAATTGAAGATATAGTTGCAAATATTAATCCAAGAATAAATATGGAAGTAATTAATAATAAATTAGAAATATATAAATTTTTATCTAATTTATATTTAACATCAAATAGTTTAGATAATTTAGTATGGAGCGACTTACCAAGTTTAGTTGCTCCTTTAAATTTAACTGAAAAAACTAATGGAATTAAATTTGATAATAAAGATATTCAATTAGTAACAGTTAAGAATATTCCACCATTTGTAGATGA
>DUUN01000020.1 GCA_012841535.1 Gallicola sp.
ATTGGCAATTAATTCGTGTCCACATCCCTCAATAATTGTCTCACCATTTTTAAGTACATATGCATAATCACACATCTCGAGCGTTGCAGTTACATTTTGCTCAACCATTAAAATTGTTGTACCTGTCTTGCTAATTTTTTTTATAAATTCAAATATCTCATCAACAAGTTTCGGCATCAATCCTAGTGAAGGCTCATCAAGTATCAATAGCTTTGGATTTGACATAAGACCACGACCTATAGCTACCATTTGTTGCTCTCCACCAGATAGAGTATCTGCATATTGTTTTAATTTTTTCTCAACTACGGGAAGGAATTCATAAACCATATCAAGTCTTCTTTGAGTCTCCTTCTTGTCCTTAGTTAGATATGCACCCATTAGAAGATTATCTTTAACTGAAAGTTTTCCAAATAAATGCCTTCCTTCTGGAACCATAGAAATCCCTAATTTTACTAACTTGTGTGACTTTTCTCCCACAATAGACTGCCCTAAAAAAGTTACACTCCCTGACATAGTAGGAATAGCTCCTGTAACTGCTCTTAGCAAAGTGGTTTTTCCTGACCCATTTGCTCCCAATAGAGCTACGATTGTTCCTTCTTTAACATTAAATGAAGCATCATGTACAATTGGTACATTATCATACCCAGCTTTTACATTTTTAACTTCTAACATATTTACCTCCCAAGTACGCATTTATAACCTCTGGGTTACTAGTGACTTCAGATGGTGACCCTATAGTGAGTACTTTCCCACCTGTAAGAACTAGTACTCGATCTGATACATTCATAACAACATCCATGTTATGTTCTATAGTTAATATTGAAACACCTCGTTTATTTATTTTACGAATTAATTTCAATGATTCTGCACGTTCAGTGGCTGTAAGACCGGCCATTGTTTCATCTAATAATAATATCCTAGGGTTTGTTGCAAGTGCACGTGCAATTTCCAAACGTTTCTTTTGTGCTACATTAAGATTCTTAGCAGTAAAATCTTTAATTTGTTCAATTTCACACTCTTCTATAATTTCTTTTGTTATCAGCTTAGCTTTCTCCATATTTTCATGACATAGAGCAGCAACTAGAACATTTTCAGTCACTGTTAGCTCATTTATGGATTGAGGAATTTGGAATGTCCTGCCTATTCCAAGTCGACATATTTTATGTGAGCTCAAACTTGTTATATCGATATCATTAAATTTTATGCTACCTTGAGTTAGCCGATGTACTCCACTTAAAGAATTAAATAAAGTTGTTTTACCTGCTCCATTAGGCCCTACGATTCCAAGTATTTCTCCTTCATATACATCGAAAGTTACTTCTGAATTTGCCATAAGACCACCAAACTTTTTGGTAGCATTTTTTACTTCTAGTATTTTTTTCATTTCGCTACCTCTTTCCCTATCTTATTAAAATTATTGAATTTTTTCTTCTTTAAACCTATATTTTTAAACTTATCTTTTAGAGACACCAGACCATTCGGCAAGAATAATACAATCACTATCACAACTAAACCGTAAAAAATCATATCTAATCCACCAAATTTTCCTAAGTACACACGAGTATACTCTGAGATAAAGGTTAATATAATAGCACCAATCACTGGACCAACAACTGTTCCAATACCGCCCATCACAGCAACAAGAACTATCATCATTGAAATATTTAATGTCATTATCGAAGCAGGATCAAAATATAACATGAATTGTGCATATAAGCTACCTGCTAAGCTGACAATACCCGCACTAAGCATATAAGCCATAATCTTATATTTACTAGTGTTAATACCAATACTTTCTGCAGCCGTTTCATTACCTCTAATCGCCCTAAGATAATAGCAAAACTTTGATTTATCTAGTACTTTTGTTAATAGTAGAATCAACAATGCAAATACAAGATATACATAATAGTATATATAATTGTTTCGAAATTGCATAAACTCAATTGCAGGAAGGTTTACATTGTATAAGAACATACCTGTTGCCCCTCCAATTTGCTTAATATTTATGAATGCTATACGCCCACTTTCTGCTATTGCCATTGTTGCTATGGCAAAGATTGGTCCCCTTAATCGCAAAAGCGGTTTCCCAATAAAAAATGCTATTAGAGCTGATATCATCACACCAATCCACATTCCAATCCAAGGTGTAATATTAAACCATTGAACGCAAATCGCACAAGTGTATGCACCTAAAGCATAATATAGGGAATGCCCGTTTGAAACTTGTCCAGCATATCCACCTATGAAATTCCATCCCATACCTAAAATAGCCCAAATACACATCATTATCATAACTTGATGCGAGAATCCACTGCTAAATATATGTGGCATAGCTATTAGTATAGTGAAGATTATTGCACCAATTAATACTTGTTTCTTGTTCTGTTTTATATTTTTAAATACATCCTTCATTATTACCTCCCAAATATTCCTTTAGGTTTAAAAGTTACAGTTATTAGGAATGCGACACAGACTCCTATGTATTTTATAGCTGTGTTTACATACAAACCTGTAAGCGTATCTGCTACTCCCATGATTAATCCACTAAGGAACGCTCCAGTTATACTTCCGAATCCACCCATTGCAACTGCAATAAAGCCCCATAGCTGGAAATTTGCACCTACGCTCGGATAGATATAATAATAATATGTCAATGCACACCCAGCAGCTCCAGCCACTGCACTTGCAAGTGCAAAAGCAAATGCATATGTACGATCAGTATCAATACCTACAAGGCCCGCGGCTTGCCTATCCATTGAAGTAGCTTGAACAGCCTTACCAGTACGAGTATAAGTTAAAAATAGAAACATAGAACCTGCAACTATCAGCGATAGTATCAATGGTACAAGTTTCTGCTTTGGAATAATTAGCCATCCCAAATCAATTGAACCCGTAATAGCGACCTGAGATACAGTTTTGAATTCAGCACCAAACAACATTAATACAGTATTAGTCAATACCATGCTCAGTGCAAATGTAATAAGTCGTTGAGAAAGTTGTGGTCCTTTAAGTGCCTTTGCAATAATCGTTTTGTAAATAAACCATCCTAGAATAAAAAGTATTAACGCTGAAATTGGCATAGCAATAATTGGATCAAGACCAAGTGTCTTGTTCATATAGTAAGATACAAACATTCCTAGCATCAAAAACTCACCTTGTGAGAAGCTTAAGATATTCATAACACCCCATACTAATGCTATACCCATTGCAATTAACGCGAGTATCGATCCATTAATTAATCCTTCAAATAATCCCTGAGCTAACATATTTCAGGACCCCTCTCTTTATTTTTTTGAAAACCATAATTTATTAACCTATCCTACAATAGAAGCAGGATAGGTTAATTATTATAAGACCTGTTTCTCGTTCCTATATTCCTACTACTATTTCCAAGGAGGCATAGGATAAACAGCTTTAGTAGCTGCTGCTTCTGAAGGATAAACCGTCTGATATTTACCATCTATCCATTGAACAACAACACCATTAGCTTCTGTATTTTGACCAAATTCATCTATTTTAATACCTTTCCATGGGATGATTAGCTCGTCCATGTTGAAGTCTAAATCACGTAATGCTGCTTGTACTGCAGAGGATTCGGTTGTACCAGCTTGATTGATTCCCATTG
>DUUN01000689.1 GCA_012841535.1 Gallicola sp.
AAATGAATTTGGAGAAAGATCATTTTCTATAAGATGTGTTATAAGCAAAAATGAAAACACCGATAGATATGAAGTTGAAAGATTTCCCTTTCTTGATTGGAATAGTAAAGATTTTAAAAATGATAGAAGAATAGTTTAAATATTATCTATAATCGAAAAGAATGTCAATTTAGCATTCTTTTTTCTTTTTATATGAAAAAAATAATAAAACTCGTATAGTCTTGCTGAAACTACTTATATTTGGTATACTTTAATGGAAAATACTATTATATTTATTACATAGAAAAGATAGGATGTGTGAGAGTTTTGAAAAGTTCTAGAAGTGTGAAAGTTGTTTTAAAAACAATGTCTGATTTGCAAATTGAAGCAGGAAATGCGATTGACACGATATTTTTCATCGATGGTTATCAGAGGGGGTATAGGTGGTCAAAGAGCGATGTAAGAGATTTATTAGAAGATATACGAGAATTTAGTCAAACACAATATGAAAATAATGATAGTTTTTACTGTTTACAACCTATTATTGTTACAAAAAGTCATAATAATGAGTGGAAAGTAATTGATGGTCAACAAAGATTAACGACATTATACCTAATATATACATATTATATAAGTTATATAGCTGGTAGAAAAAGTAAAAATAAACATCCATTTGAAATTCACTATAAAAATAAATTAACACTCGAAGAATGTTTACGATATTTATATTCTGATGAATTCATTGAGACTGAGAATTTTAGTAGTTTAGATAAATATTTAAAAGATATTGATTGTTATTTTGTAATTGAAGCCTATAAAGAAATTTGTAGGTATTTTAACTTTCTTCTAGATAACCCTAAATTACAAAATCAAGTTTATGACATGCGAAAAGTATTTGATAACTATATGAAAATCATTTGGTACGAGTTAATTAACTGTGATAGCGAAGAGGAAGTTTCAATGTTTACAAAAGTCAATATGGGGAAGATTCCATTAACAAATGCAGAATTGATTAAAGCACTACTGTTAAAGGATATAAATTCAAATGGGAATTTAGAAAAAATAAAATCAAAACAAGAAAATATAGCAGTAAAATGGGATGAAATGGAATCAAAATTACAAGATGAATCTTTTTGGTCTTTTTTAGTCAATGAGAGCGATTATTATTCAACTAGAATTGATTTTATTTTTGAGGTTATGGCTGAAGATGTTAATGAAAATATTTTAAAGAATAGTGAAAATACAAATGAAAATTATTATGTTGATAAAAAATATAATCCTAAATATTACTCATTTCATGTTTTTAACAACTATATGAAATATTTAAAGAATAGAAAAAATTATAAATCTATTGAAATCATTGATGAGATTTGGAATAATACAAGTGAATATTATCGAATGTTCAATGATTGGTTTAAAAATAGAACATGGTATCACCTAATTGGATTCATTATTTATCATGCTGGCAAATATAACATACAAAAAATTTATGATCTTTCTTTAAAATATAAAAAACAAGATAATGAAGGAAGAGGCCACAAAACTTCATTTGAGATTGAACTTAAAAAATTAACCAAAGATATTATAGGAGCAACAAACCTCGACAAACAAGAGTTAAGGAATAAAATTTCTGAACTAACATACAACAACGAAAGTGGTAGCGATAATAAAAAAATTAGAAGCATATTACTTTTATACAATTTAGCTGCTCTTGAAGTAGAGGAAAAAACAGATGTAAAATTTGCTTTTGATAAGTTTAAGATAAAAAATGCTTGGGATTTAGAACATATTAACGCTGTTGCGAGTGAAAGGCCAACTGATGAGAGCGATATAGAAACAAACGCTAGTTTAATTTGGTTAAAAAGTGCTTTAGAATTGCCTGATATCGATAAAATTTATACATCGGACAATCAAAAAGTTCATGATCTAATCAAAGAAACAATAGAAAAGAAATTGTATTTATCAAAAAATGACAATAGCAAATTTATTAATATATATGAGTCAGTTATTAACTATTTTAATGAATTAGAAAGTCCAGATTCTATTGGAAATTTAACTTTATTAGATGCAGGAATTAATAGGTCATATAAAAATGATGTATTCCCAATCAAAAGAAAGAAAATCATAGAAAAAATTGTTCGGATATATACATACCATTAGGAACAAAAAAAGTTTTTTTTAAAGCATATGCTGAATCTAAAAATTTACTTAAATGGACTCAAGAAGATTTTGATGGATATGTTACAGATATTATTGATAAAATATCAAAATATTTAGAAATTAGGTGAATGTAATGATTAATGATAATAATGTTAAAAACGCAACAAAAGAATCTTTTTGGAGTGTAATAAATAAATATTTTATTTCCATTCCTAGAATGCAGAGAAATTATGCTCAAGGTAGAGAAGAGCCTGAAATAACTCAAAAAAGAGAAAATCTTTTAAATGATATCTTTGAATCATTAGAAATAGATAAAACTCTTGATTTGAATTTTATTTATGGAAATGTAAAAAATGACGAATTTATTCCTATAGATGGACAACAAAGATTAACAACACTATTTTTATTGCATTGGTATTTAATGATTCTTTCTGGGAAAACCACGGATGAAAATGTAAAAATCCTATTAAAATTTACATATGAAACAAGAGATGTTACTAAATTATTTTGTCAAAGACTTGTAAAAGATGTTCGATTCGACTTAGAAAATATAGAAGAAAATGATTTAACAAGAGCTATTAAAGATTATTATTGGTTTTTTAGTGATTTTGAATTAGACCCATCTATTTCATCGATGCTAGTTATGCTTCAATCTGTTCATGAAAAAGTTATAGAAATTGGGTTTGAAAAAAGCAAATCTTTTTTTGATTTGTTAATTTCTAAAGAATCTCCAATTTCTTTTTTATTTCTGAATATTGATGATGTTGGTTTAACTGACGATATCTATATTAAAATGAATGCTAGAGGTAAGCCCCTTACTGAATTTGAAAATTTTAAAGCTCAATTGACAAATTATTTATCGAACAAAGACAAAGAATTTTCGGATAAAATTTTAAATAAAATAAATGGAGAATGGTCTCAATTTTTTTGGTCAAGATTATTTAAGGATGGCGAAAAAGTTGTATTTGATGAACATTTTATGAATTTAATTAAATTTATAATGTTTAATGATTATATTTGTAATAATAATGCTCCAAATTCAAGTGATAGAATGAAAGTTAGAAAAACTTTAACCAATCTCAAAAATGAATCAACCTTTGAATTTACAAATAGACTATTCAAAGACGAATTTCGGGATGTATATGATTTTAAAAATGAACATGCAACTGTTAATGAATATACTTTTAGAATGTTATATAAACTTTTGGATGCACTATCTTTAAAATATTCTAAAGATGATAACCTTAATTTTGTCAATAATGATTTGTATAATAAAAAATTTTTTGATGAAGATTTGTTATTTTCTGAATTGATAGATCCGTTTTCTTCATCAAGTTTAAGTTATGTTGACTCTATTTTGCTTTATGCAGAGTATGCTTTTATATCAAAATACTCAGAAGATGGCGGAGAGTTTTATAAAACTGAGGAATTAACATCGTGGATTAGATATATATATAATTTATCAAAAGCTCAGTTGTATAATGCTCAAGATGACTATTATCGAAGCGTTAAATCGATACATAATATGATCCAAAGTGATTATGCACTAGATATTTTAAACTATGCTGCAAATATGACAGAATTAGTTTATAGACAAGGTAGAGGTTTTGGTTTTTATGATTTACAAGCTAAAGATGAATCAATTAAAGCAATATTAATTCTAAAAGGTGAAGAATGGAAAGAATCAATTATTGAAGCGGAAAATTCATATCTGGATAATCAATTGAGTTCAATTATTAATTTTTCTGGTATAGAAGATATATACGATTCAAATATGGATGCATTTTTAAAAGAAAATCCAGATGAATTGGTTATTCCAAATGATTACAATTTGTTGGATAAAGTCGATATTAAGAAATTTAACGAGTATTTGTATAAAATCACTACTTTTTTTGATAAGGATGGTCTCAAAGTTGAGTATGAAAAAAACTCAATATTTAGAAGGGCGTTATTGACGTTTGGAGATGATGATTCATACTTGCTTAAAAATACAGCTCAGAATTATAGCTTTCTGAATAATACACATAGAGATTACGGTTTTAGAAGATTGTTGAGAGATTCAAATGATGGAAAAAGAATATATTTCAAAATGTTTTTAGATAGTATTTATTATGAAATGAACCATAAAGAAATTATTTCTCACCTTCAAATGCTTATAGATGACTTTGCTAAAAACAATCCAAAGTCTTGGAAATATTATTTTTTAACGATGCCAGACATATTGGATTGTGTCGATTCAAAATCGAAAGACTATGGTAAAACAGATCCAAGTGGAAACTATGTTTTTAAATCTGATGGTGGAAGATTTATTAATAAGAAAAGCGATGATGAAATTTTATTATGTGAAGGACAGTCTACAAGATCAACTAATAGAGAACTTTATTCTTACGTGCTATATTTGAAAGCTAAAGAATTAGGATTCGATGTATACTATCACAAAGAACATACGGAAACAGCAAAAAAATATTTATATTTTAATAACAAAGATGATCAAAGAGTTAATATCCTTTATGATAAAAATATCGAGGACAATATATATAAATTTGCTATACAAAAAAATGGTGAATTTATTGAACGAAATGAAAATATTAGATATATGTTGAATTATATTAGAGAAAATACTCATTGATAGTTTGATTTTTGATTGTTAAATTTAATTTTAATTTTCCTCTAAAATACCTCAAAAGTACTCCGTTTTCCCTTTAATGGACAAAAAGCACCAGTTAAGGTAAAATACCCAATTGTCCGTTGGAATGCCCGAAAAGTATATGAAAATGCCCCATTTTCCTTTTGACGGCCCAATGTTAGTAGTTTCGCACAGTTAGGACATTAACCGGCGCTCCCTTAAAGGAAAAAGACAACTCCAAACTTATCTTTGATTGGTAAGTTAATAAAAATGGCTTTATAAAGCCAAAAATAAAAATCGAAATAGAAACTGTTTTAGATTAAAAATAATGTCT
>DUUN01000828.1 GCA_012841535.1 Gallicola sp.
GATAATCCTTTGTTTCCAAATCCTCCCTTTTCCCAGAAGCATATTCCCCATCCATTATCTATACTCATAGATAATCCTGTATCAAACATGAACTGCTCATTTGGAAGTAATAGTACAGATTTTTTCTGTGTAGTGTACACATCATATCCACTATCCTCTATCCTCTTGTTAGGTATTACTGCATCTGGTTTAGTCTTTATTACTTTCCATGTTGGTTTTTGCATAAAAAATTCCTCCTTATATTTTAAGATAATTTCTATTATAACAGCTTATTTGTTAACTGAAAATACATATACCAAGTAAGCAATTATTTAATAAATAAAAATTCTGAATGAGGGAGGGGTCTAAACTTATTTATAAAAGCATCCCACAACATCTACATGAAAAATATGGGACATCTAATTCTTCGCAAATTTCCTTAAATATCTTGCAATTTCATTACGATTAGCTTTTAATAGTGCAATTTCATATCCAATTTCCTTATTATAAGTGTCAGGCTCTTTACATATCACTATAACTTTCCTAATCGTATTATCATCACATGCTTTATAAAATAAGATGGTATAAGGTTCTCTATATATCACTTTCGTAGTTATTATCCCTATAACATCAAATATAACTCTAGTATCAACTATATTTTCGGGTGCAATAATCTCATATTTGGTCTTTTCATCATCCAATACCCATGTCTCTGCTAATGTATTGGGGTACATTGTGCTCTCGGGGATGTATACTTGGATTTTATTTTCACTCTCTGGTATCCACAAACTTGCCCTATTATCTTATTTACAACTATCCTCATACCCAATGCATCCAAAAGCTCCTTGTTGTGCTGATAGTATCTTAATTCTATCCCCTAACTTGGCTTTTTTTGGTATAATTTTTCGCTCATTAAAATCCCCATTTAAAATCTTATTATAATTCCTTTCAAAATGTTCAATTAATCTGAGGTAACTATGAGGGTCTTGCTTAGATAGTCTAATAGCTTCGTTTAGGTTATAATATCCTTGATTATATACTACTAATGCTTTATCTTTTCCCATTAATTCCTTGTTAGCATTAAAATAATACCATCCAATTTCTATATTCTGCTTCCAATTAAAGGGGTCATAGTGCTCAATTCCTAGTTCTTGTGCGTAAGCTCTTCCGGTAGTATCCATTAATTGCATCAATCCTTTAGCCCCTGCACTACTCACTAGATTTGGGTTAAATACACTCTCTACACGAATGAAACTTAAAAGTAATGCAGGGTTAAATTCAAAGCCATATTTTAAATTATAAGCTTTATTTATAGCATAAATATATTCAGAAAGCCCTTTAATAAAGCTTTCTGATAATTCTATTGATGATTCTTCTTCAATGATATAAGAAATGTTATTGATTAGGTCATTGATTTGGTTAAGTTCAGATTCTAAAATTGTAATAGTATCTAATGCCTCTACAAGGTCTTGTTCTATTTCACGCATATAATGACGTTCAGATTCCAACGTTTTTTCAAGGTCATTTATATATGTCGTATAAGTTCTTAAATTCAGGCTCATTATAAATAATGCTAGACATATTAGCCCGTAGGCTATAAAACAAAAATAGTGGTTCTTTGATATCCCGCTCATAAAAATACTTCCCCCTAATTATAGCTATCTATTTATATAAAAGGGCGATTAAGCCCCTTTATATCATTATTCTGATTCGTACTCTGTTCCACAAACTTCACAATACAAGTTTCCATTCTCTAACTCTGAAATTTTTCTGCCACAGCA
>DUUN01000725.1 GCA_012841535.1 Gallicola sp.
GGATTTTGCATTGCCAAATAGTAAAGAAATGATTACAAATTTAGTCAATCAATTAAATGGAAGCATTATATTAATTTTAGGTAATCACGACAGAAGGGGCAAGCAGTGGTTTTTAGATTGTGGTTTTATAGAGGTGCATAAAAAATTAAAGACAGGGAATTATCTTTTGACACATAGACCACAAACACTAGATAGGCTAGACAATGATGTTGTAAATATTCATGGACATGCTCATGGAAACGATGGTAGTTTAGATAAAAGAAAATATATTAATGTTAGTTGTGAAGTTGTCGATTATACACCAATTTGGATAGATTTAACGTAGTATAAATATAAAGTTAAATTTTTAATGGGAAATTTTTAATGGGAGGTGAACTATGAGTAAAGTCAAGGTTAGACATTCACTAGATGGAAAAATAATAAACAACGGAGAAGCATTGAGGGTGGAGTATAATCCAAGAGAACATTTTTATATTACCAAAGATTTAATATACATAGATGGGTATTTGTATGATGAAAGCAGAAAGCAAATTATGGCAATTGATAGTGTTTATATTAATAATATTACATTTATCAACAACAATGAGTTTTTATGATGTAGTGATTGCAATGAGTTCGGGGAATTAAAAAGATGATAAAACTCTTGTTTTAAAGGGCTGGCAAATAAATATAAAATACAAAGGGGTGATTATATTAGCATAAAACAATTTAAAAGAGATGAAGCTCAAAACAGCAAAAAGTTACATCTTGATAAATACTATACAACAGTTGAGTTAGCAAGGTACTGCATAGATAAAACATATGAGATTCTAGGTAGGGATAACATAAGTGAAATTATAGAACCAAGTGCGGGGAATGGTAGCTTTAGCCTACAGATACCAGATTGCATAGCTTACGATATAGAGCCAGAGCATGAATCAATCATAAAACAGGATTTTTTAGAGTTAGATATAAGTTATAAAGAAGGTAGGTTAATTATAGGAAATCCACCTTATGGTGCAAGGAATACTTTAGCTGTTCAATTCTATAAAAAATCAATAGATATAGCAGATTATATAGCATTTATTTTACCTATTAGTCAACTGAACAATAACCAGCAGATGTATGAATTTGACTTAATACATAGTGAAGACTTGGGTTTACATACCTATACAGATAGAGAAGTTCATTGCTGTTTTAATATATACAAAAGACCTATGAACAAAATATTAAATAAAAAACCTAAATATAAATTAACTGATGTAGAAATAATCGAAGTAAGATTAGGCAACAAAACAGTAGACAAATATGATTTTAGAATTTGTGCATGGGGACATAGTATTGGGAAAGAAGTAGAATGTGATAACCAATACGCAAAGGAATTTTGTATTGTAATACATAATAATCAATTAAAAAGCAAAATTATTCAATTAGTTAAGAATGCAGACTGGAAGAGTATTTATCCAATGACGAGTACACCAAATTTGTTGCAATGGCAGGTTTATGAGTATTTGTTGAAAAAAGTACCAGGATTGCAGTAATCGAAAAAACAACAATGGCTTGCTTGCTAGCTTGTAGCCATCGTAAATTGCATTAAAATTTGGATTTTAAAGGAGATGAATATGAAAGACAATAAAATATTAGAAACTCGAGTATATATAGATCAAAATGAAATTCATTATGCGATTACAGCAGAAAATGGCTCTACTTATGAACTTAAAGACTTAGACGATGGCTATTTGATAGATGTATTAAAAGAAAAAGGATATAAGATTACTAAAGAATTTTAGATTGTTATTGTTTATAAAATAAGATTCAGAGGACTACTATAAAATTGCAAAAGACAGGATAAATAAACACATAATAGACAACAATCTGCAAGATTTATATGGTGTAATTGCATAAATTCCCAATAAAATACGAATTTTAAAGAGATTAAAAAAACAATATATAATAATTATAAAATAGGAAGTGATAATATTAGTAATAAAAATACATATGCAAATCGTGGAATGAAACTAGAAAAAATAATCGAAGATAAATGCGAGGAATATATAAAAAACGAAATAGCTTATATATATAAAGTTCCAACGAGTTTTACTGTAATACGGAAAGGTAAACAGATTATTTCTGCCTTCCCAAAAAAGAAAAGTACAATAGATTTTATGGGAGCATATAATGGATTAGCCATTGCAATAGAAACTAAAAGTACAAATAATAAAACATCATTCCCTTTTAGCAATATCGCAGATCACCAATATAACTTTTTTATGCAGTGGTGTAAACAAGCAAAAGGATTTTACATAGTATGGTTTAAAGTAATAGATGAAATGTTTTTAGTGAAAGCAGTAGATATACAAAAGGCAAAAGATACTATTGATAGGAAATCAATACCGTTGGATTGGTTTAAGGAAAATGCTATTAAGTTAGATGAAAACATAGATTTCATAAAACATATTTAGTAATAAAAATAACTTTATTACATATTGATTAATAGAAATATATTTAATATAACGAGGTGGTATTTATAAATAATAAAAAAATTATGAACAAACAAACAAAAAATGATATAATTTTATATACACCACAAGATATCCAAAAAATATTTATGTGTGGGAAAAATCAAGCA
>DUUN01000143.1 GCA_012841535.1 Gallicola sp.
GGTCTTTTTTGTTCAAATTCAATAATAGTAAATTGATTAATTGCTTGGAAGTGATTATTTTCAATATTATCAAAATCAATAAGTTTAACATTCTTATACACATACCCTGTATTAGTTTTAACTTCTACTGGCACACCTTGTAATAAGTATTTGGTAAATTCTTTATTATCTTCAACAACGTTATTATAAGTTAAATTCTTAATAGTTTTTATAGCTTCATTAATTTGTTCATCAGTAAAATCTCTATTAATATTAGCTATATCATCAAATAAAGTATCATCATAAAATACACTATGATAATCCCTTTCTATATTATAACCATTTTTACATTCATAATTTAACTTATCTAATAACAACATTGTCATATCTTCTAATTGTTCTTCTGTAAACATTTTTAATCACCATCCATCATTTTCATTGCTTTATCCAAATATTTTTTATATGAATTATCTCCATACACAGTATTAAACACCATATCACACAACAGCCAATCACCAGACATAACATCATTTTCATTATAATCACCAGGTACGTCACCACACGATGTTGGAATTTCAATATTATTAATCCACCATTTATCAATTTTTTTAAATATTTTTATTAAATTAGCAAAATTATCCACTTTTTCTTCTATAATAGGACAAGTCAATAATTCTAGCAATTCATGACCAATAGCATTTCTATCATTTCTGATTTTTATAAATTCTTCAAATTCATCTTTTGTTATTACACCATTATCTTTAAACCATTCAATAGTACTAACAAATATATTCTTTTTGCCATTATATTTTCTATTAATAATCACACTATACTCTTTGCTTTCTTTTAAAATATATTTCCCATCTTTTATGCTAAAATCACACAAAAAACATTTTAATTCATTAACAAATTTATTTTTAAATCTTTCAAAAATTAGTAAATAAATCGAATAAAATGTTAAATTATCTTCTAAAATTGCTTTATTTGTTAACAATTTAAACTGATTCAATATTTCTATATCCATTTACATCACCACTTTATTAAACATAACAATTTGAATATAAATCCCAATTTGTATGATTAAATTTCTATATTATCTAAGTTTATTTCACCATTCATTAACTTTGGTAATAATGTATCTCTTAATTGTTCTAATGTTTCATTTTGTTCAATATTCAAAAAATATTTTATTTCAATTGATTCACACTTACTATTAAAATCTTCCAATATTGTAGCATCAGGAATCTTTATAATAATATCTTTAATATTATTAATTGTTATTTGAGGTTGTGCTGAACCAGTTGTATATGCAAAGAATGGATTTAATAAACAATATTCTTTTAAATAATGATGATATAGTCTATCAACCTCTAAAATCAAAGAATTGTTAGTAACAAAACTATTAGGTTTGGATAAAACAACTTTACCTGATGCAGCTCCTCGACAAGAAACTAATACCTGTGATTCGTCATATAATTTAGAATTATAATATCCGATAATTCCATTTCCACCATACACTGGATACCCACTATCTAAAATTTGAGTTGTTGGTAAACCTTTACCATATTTAATATTGCATAATTCACCTAATTTTATTTCTTCAAAGACAGAAGTGTTAGAAAAAGTATTCAAGTATAATTGCTTACTTAGTTCTAACAAATTATTATTTATCTTATTATTTAATTTTATTTTTTTATCTATTGATTCACATATTTTTATTATTCTCTTTGCATCGTCAATATTTTGAGGAAATTCAATTTCCAAATTTCTCAAATTACTTAAGCTAATAAATTTTTGTGTACTACCACTTAACATTGATAAAACTTTTCCTTTAGCATTAGGACTATTCAAATAATAATATAGCCATTTGCTTTTTAACTCATCATGTATTTTAAATAACCCCATATTTTTAATGGCATAATTTGGTTGTTGGTCAACTCTATATACAAGTCCAACTGTTCCAATCATACTATATAAAACATCATTTATTTCAACTAAACTTCTTTCATTAATCTTATTATAATCTTCTTCAGAAATATAAGAAGCATTTTCGAAGTCTATTGAATCACCTTTGATATTTTTTGATGTTATCAATAATTTTCCGGAATCTAAATGTTTAGGAGAATCATGAGTACCATCTCTAACATCATCACAAAAATCAATTGCCTTCAATGACATAAAATCTATTTTACTCATTTTCTTCCTCCTTATAATCTATAACAAAATATGGGCTCATGCTATATTTTGAAGTATTTGATAATAGTGATCCATTAGATGAGACAAAACATTTAGACATAACTTTAGGATCTGCTTTTTCAAATTTAGTTATTTTGAACCAACATTTTACTCGTTCTTTATCATCTCTATAATATTTAGGAATTGCCTCAAAATTAATTCCTTCTTTTTTTATATCTTCAAAATGTGCCCAATATCTTTCCTGCCCACCACTTTTAATCAAAAGAAATCTTTTTTCTTTCATTTCAAGTAACATATCTATATTTTTTTGAGAAAGTGAGTTGCCAAATTTTCCATACCAAACATATCCATATTCATTAATTACATCTTCATGTAATTTAATTGTTCCATCTGCAGGTGCATAATTATCTGCAAATCGTAATGCAATAGTTTTCATATTTTACTCCTTTCTCCTACAAATCACAATTTATATAATTAAATATCATAACCAATTGCTTTTAAGTTCTTTTTTATTTCTTCTTCTAATTTGTGAGATTCTTCAAATTGTTTAGATAAATCAGATGTAATATTTTTCATTTTTTCTTCAAATGGTATACCATCATCTTCAACGTCTTCAACTCCTACATATCTTCCAGGAGTTAATACATAATCATTTGATTTAATTTCTTCAGTTAAAGCACAATAACAAAATCCGTTTATATTTTCGTAATTCTCACTATTTTGATAATTATGATATGTTTCTGCTACTTTCTTAATATCTTCTTCTGATAATTCTCTTAATCTTCTTGTAACCATTGTTCCTAAATTATTAGCATTTATAAATAAAGTTTTACCTTTTTGTTTTTTATTTCTGTTTATAATCCATATAGAGCATGGAACGGTTACTGTATAGAATAAATTAGTTGGCATTGAAATAATACAATCAACCAAATCATTTTCAATTAATTTTTTTCTTATTTCTCCTTCTTGACCTCCAGCCGATAATGATCCATTAGCTAAAATACAAGCCATTTTACCATTTTGAGACAATTTGGAAATCATATGTTGAAGCCATGCATAGTTTGCATTATTCTTTGGAGCAAGACCATATCTCCACCTAGGATCCTTTGATACTTTATCAACATCCCATTCTAAATTAAATGGTGGATTTGCTAAAATAAAGTCTGCTTTTAAATCTTTATGAAGATCTTCTGTAAACGTGTCTGCTGCATATTTTCCTAAATCTCCATTTAATGAACGTATTGCTAAGTTCATTTTTGCTAATCTCCAAGTAGTCGGATTTTTTTCTTGACCGTAAATACTTATATTATTAATATTACCTTGATGTTCCTGAACGAATTTTAATGATTGAATAAAC
>DUUN01000236.1 GCA_012841535.1 Gallicola sp.
AATTCACTTTAAAGCGAATTAAACTGAAAGATGGTAAGTGTTTCCTGGTTCCTTCTAATCAAGATTTCCCATTAATAGAAGTGAACTACGAACAGGGTGTAACTATATGGGGAGTAGTGAAGTATTCTATACGTAAACATTGACACAAAAAAAACAATAGAGTAAAATTTACCCCATTGTTTTAGTGTCTTCTAAATATATGATAAACCTTATATTTTTTTACCCTTTATATACATTGTTGTCGCTTCCTCTGGTGAACTCATGATAACTTCAAAGTTTGAGTTTGAAAAAGATATCACTGTATAAACTAAATATATTTCACCATCGATGTATGTTGTAATAGATTTACCTTCAGCTTTAAAAGTTCCCGATCCTGAACCAAAAAAACCTGAGCCGCTATACGAACCATTTTTATTAAAAGTGATATATGTTGGCTCAAAATATTGTTCTACAACTGATGTTGTTACATCAAGGTAATCTTCTCCTATTTCACTTTTCACGTGTGTAACCCTCCATTTGCCATAGACCTGATTGATGTCATAGTCGAAATTACTTCCCTCCTCTTTCTCACAGGCTACTGCAATCAACACAATAACCAATACAGATAAAATTTTTTTCATTTTCTTTTTCATTTTCAATCTTTATTATATGTTCTTTTACCCCCTATAATAGTTCCCATTGTAATTTTCAATACACTCCCTTTTGCAATACCGTTTATGGTAAAGTCGTCTACAGTCCATGATACAGAATCTCCTTTTAATTTTTAAGTACCTTCTTCTACATAAGTACCTGCACCAAACTTCATACCTATCCTTTTATTAATCTCCTGGCATGTGAAATCATCAAAGAATTCGATAGAAGTCGTACATGTTTTACCATAAATAAGCTCTGCAATATCATCTACTGCAGTCCATTTTGTGTTTGCATAGTTGTTTTTTGGTTCAACTTCCTTTTCAATTTCTGTAGATTTTGTACAACTTCCGGCTAGTAATAATACACTTAAAAATAAAACATTTAATCTGTTCTTTATTCTGATTTTAAAATTTAAATCCAACTTTTATTTCAATTGCTTTAAGCATTTCAGATTTTGTTGTTATGTCCCAATCAGAATCAGTTGTTGTAACATTACGTGTATATGAATAATTAAAATGCTGTAAATTTAATCCTACTAAACCATAAATCGAAGTCTTGTCCGTAAGTTTATTATCAACACCGAAGTTTGGTTGTAAATAAAACCCGGGAGCATCTCTTAGGTACTGATTGGCATCTAATGTATATCCAGCATTTAAAGATAAAAACGGTGATATTTTGTTATCCTTATTTAAATTAAACTTTATATGGGCAAATATAGGAATTAGTATAGCTTCAGTTCTATATTCTGTTGTAACATTTTCGGTAGATATATCAACACCATTTAGTGCATCTGAATATCCTACACCTACACCAATACCTGCATAAAATGTATTATTGAATCGATACCCATTTATCATAGATAAATTGAGAATATTATTATTGTATTCTCCTACACCTATGGCATAACCGATTTCTACTGATTTCTCATACCCTTTATATTGTGCGTTTATTGGTAATGATAAAACTAATGTTGATAGCATAACAAAATAGAAAATCTTTTTCATGGTAATTTAATAGTTTAATTAATTAATATCTTGATTTATTTTTATGTATGTTTGAATAAAAATTCAATACTATTATTATAAAATGGTGATTAATGTGTGCACTTAGTATAATTGTATCACAAATGTAAATAAATATTGATAACTAACCAAAATAAATGTTTAATAATTTAAATGTACGCACTTATCGACTGTAATAACTTTTACGCTTCCTGTGAAAGAGTATTCAATCCTACTCTAATCGGAAT
>DUUN01000777.1 GCA_012841535.1 Gallicola sp.
TTAGCTGTACATCAGATTAGCAAATTTGAAGGTGGACAAGCCTTTGCTTTAGTCGTAATACATCAAAGAAAGTATAGGTTCCAAGATATTTTAGCTGATATTAAAATGACAGACCAAGAAAGTGTATTTATTTTTAATGATCAGAATCTACTAATAGAGGCTGACTATGGTAAGAAATCAGATTACCTGGCTGAAACCATGGATACAGTTCTTAGTAAGCTGGAAACAAGTAAAAGCTCTGAAATGCTGTATGAAGATGATTTTTGGTTTTATCGTTCAGTAGGAAGAGGCAAATTAAAAATATTAATGGCTGTACCCATTGACGTAATTGTATCTGCCTCTGAGAGAACTATTTATAGTGGTATTATTGTCGCAATTATAGCAGCTTTTGCTTCTATACTATTTTCTGCAATCTTTTCCAATCTGATTACCAAACCAATCATTAATCTATCGAAGAAAATGCGCAATTTTACATTGGGTAAAGAGATTGTTTCTTGGAATAAAAAAAGACATGATGAAATTGGTATCTTGGAAGAAAGCTTTTCTCTCATGAGTGAGCGGAATAAGGAACTTATAAAACAGCAATTTCAAACCAAGTTGGAAAAACGAAATGCCCAGCTTAGAGCCTTGCAAGCACAGATTAATCCTCATTTTCTATACAATACACTACAGGCTATTGGTGGTATGGCTATTCGAAAAGGAGTAAAGGAAATCTATCATGTTACGATTGCATTAAGTGACATACTAAGGTACTCAATTAATTTTTCCAAGGAAATGGTATATGTCCGAGATGAAATTCAGTATTTGAAAAGCTATCTAACTATTCAAAATGAAAGATTTGATAATCGTATTAATTTACATCTGGATATTGCATCAGAGGTGGAAGACTGCCTTGTTCCTAAATTGATTTTACAACCCATGTTGGAAAATAGTTTTACACACGGACTTCCAGAGAAGCCCGGGGATTGGTATATTAATGTCATAGGACGATTGAACTCTGATAATGATTTAGAGTTTATATGCGAAGACAATGGTATCGGAATTCCAGATGAAAGACTAAAAGAAATTAATATTATGTTAAAAAAGGATGCTGATGAGGCACTAGGAGGAGGATCTCATATCGGATTATGCAATGTGGACGCCAGGATACGTCTTCGGTATTCCGGTGAGCAATATGGTGTGATAATCGAAAGCAAAGAAAAAGTGGGAACAAAAGTTATATTGACATTGAAGGCAATTAAGGAGGGGATGAGCTTTGACATATAATGTAGTTATTATTGATGATGAGCCTTGGACAAGAGAAGTGGTAAGAGGTCTGGGTAAATGGGATGAATATGGTTTACAGGTGATTGGTGAAGCATCGGATGGGGAGTTTGGGTTAGAGCTTATACGACAGGTGAAACCGGATATTGTAATCACAGATATCCGTATGCCACACATAAATGGCTTGGATCTGATTCGTAAACTACGTGAGGAGGGGAATGACTCATTAGTTATTTTTATAAGTGGATATGATGAATTTGAGTATGCACGAACTGCTCTAGCATTAGATGCATTTAGCTATATACTTAAACCGATTAAAGAGGAGGAATTAAATGATCAACTACTTAAATGTAAAATTGCCTTAGGCAAGCGAAATAGAAAAGAAAAGGAAGGATTACTTTTTGTTGGCAATTTTATTAGTGCTTCTTGGGTAGATGATTTCTATACTATACGTAATGAGATTTATGAAGCTTTAAGAGGGCAACAAAAGGATATGCTAAAAGACAAGTTCCGATGTATTTTAACCATGATAGGAAAGTGTAATCAAAAAGATAATTGGATTGGACAGGATCATATAGTTGGCATTTATTATACTTTGACTAATATTCTGAGTAGCTATATTAATTCCTGTGGATATACAATAGGTGAGATATTTGGAGATAGAAATACTTCTTTTGTTTTTAGTAAGCAATCCACCTTGGAAACGATGCTCCAATTTGTTTATGAATTATACCTAGTAGGTATTGATAAACTTGAGGAGTTGCAACGATATAAGAACACATTAGATATTGATAAGATAATTAGATACATTGATGAAAACTATTGCAAAGGGATTACCTTAGAAGAGACTGCTTCTCGTTTTTATGTAAGTAAAGAGTATTTAAGCAAACTATTCAAGCAGCGTATAGGGGAATCTTTCAGTGAGTATGTAACTTCAAGACGAATGGATAA
>DUUN01000457.1 GCA_012841535.1 Gallicola sp.
AAGAAACATACACAATTGAAGCGATGATGTATAATGGCATAGCTCTCCAAAATGGTACTAGTCATTATTTTGGCCAAAAGTTTTCCAAAGCATTTGGGATTGAATTTTTAGATAAAGAAAATAAATTAGTTAATCCATATCAAACATCATGGGGAGTTTCAACAAGAATGATCGGCGGCTTAATTATGACTCACAGTGATGATTTTGGTTTAGTTTTACCACCAAAAATAGCCCCAATCAAGGTTGCAGTAATTCCGATTGGTAATGATGAAAGATTAGATCTTTTCATTGAAACAATTAAAGAAGACTTAAAAGATTTAAATATTACCTACACCATAATGGACTCAGATAAATCACCAGGATATAAATTTGCTGAAGCAGAAGTAAAGGGCTATCCAATTAGAGTTGAAGTAGGAAATAGAGATCTTCAAGCAGGTGTTGTTACTTTAGTTAGAAGAGATACATTAGAAAAGATAACAGTTAATATGAATGAAGTTATTCCTCATATTCAAGAATTATTAGATTTAATTCAAGATGATATGTACAATAGGGCTCTACAAAGAAGAGATGCAATGATTTATCAAGTAGATACAATCGAAGAGTTAAGAAGCAGTTATGATGATCCAGGATTCTTCTTGGTAAATTGGTGTGGTAGTGAAGAATGTGAAAACTCTATTAGAGAAGAATTTGGTTTAAAATCACGTTGTCTTAAAGATGATGTTACAGATAAAAAATGTATTATTTGTAATTCAGATTCAAAACATTCAATATATTTTGGTAAACAATATTAAAGGAAAAACAATAATCTTGTTGTAATTAAAGGTATAGGTTATATACCTTTTTTTATGGAGGAAAAATGTTAATAAAAGAAATGTTAGATGAAGAAAAACCGAGGGAAAGATTAATTAAATATGGCGTTAATAATTTAAGTAATGAAGAGTTAATCGCGATTATTTTAAGAACTGGTTCAAAAGAAGTATCAGTTAGAGACTTAGCAAGACAAATTATTAATAATGTAAAAAGTATCAATGATTTAAAATATTTATCAATTAGTGAACTATCGAAAATAAAGGGCTTAAAAAAGGTTAAATCAGTTACTCTAATCGCTGCAATAGAGCTAGGTAGAAGAGTATATGATGAACACATTATTAATGATAAGATAATTATTAACAGCACAACAATTGCTTATAACTACTTTTCTAAGTTATTAAAATCAAGTCATCAAGAACAATTTTTAGCAATATATTTAGATACAAAGAAAAAACTAATCGATTATAAAATATTATTTAAAGGAACAGTTGATTATAGTTTAGTTCATCCCAGAGATATTTTTAAAGAAGCATATCGTTTATCTGCTAGTTCAATAATAATTATGCATAATCATCCTAGTGGAGAAGTAACCCCAAGTAATGATGATCAAAAACTAACTAATCAATTAGTAGAAATATCAAAACTAATGTGTATTCCAATTATAGACCATTTAATAATTGGTCAAGATAATTACTATAGTTTTTTAGAAAACAACTCAATTTAATGTAATGAATATGTAAATAGACAACGAAAAACAATTGTAAATAAGATTAAACATGATATATTTAAGCTAAGTAGAGGAGCGTTATTGTGAAAAAACTTACTAACTTTTTAATAGCTATTGTTTTATTTATATCAATGATTTTGTATGGAAAAGCTGATAATATTTCTGTGGATGATCTTGTTAAGAGAATTAATGAGGTTGGTTCTGAAATAACTGATAGGGTTACAAATGAAAAACAAAATTTTAATGAATTTTGTAATGTTGAATACAATAATCCAAATATAATAATTATTTGTAAAAATAAAGATGAAGAAACAAATCAAGAAATCGAAACTCAACTTGTAATGACTGTAGAAAATTCCGTAATATATTATAGAGGTGACTATAAATCAAATGGTCAACCAGTTGATAAGAACTCTTTAGATTATTTAGGGAAATTACTTTTTGAGTTTATCTCATTTGGAGTCATTTATGAAAACTTGGCAACAATGAAGGGATATTCGCTAGAAGATTATAAAAAACATGAAACAGAAATAGCTGAAAATGCCTCTTTTAAAGAAATGAACAATGATGAAATATTTGAGAAATTTGGTGTTGCCTATTATGGTGAAGAAGGTTCTGAAGTAATATTTAAAATAGATATAAATAATATAAAATTACCTGAACTTAATAGTGATGGTGCAGTAAAAAGTGAAAATAGCAATTCTAATAACGAATCAAATATAACCTCTAAAGAATCTATAACAGAAGCACCAACTAAAGAAGTATATAATCCAAATACCGCTGTAGGATCTATTAATATCTTAACTGGTGGTTTAACTGTTTTAGCAATTGGTTTGATTGTAATAGCAAAAAATAAAAGTAAGTTTACAAACATTTAAAACCTTTATAAATATAAAAAAATATAATTCAGATTATAATACCTATAAAGTTCACACTAAATAAAAAGAAACAAAAATTATGTTAAAATTTATTTAGAAAGAACTGAGGAGGTATTTTTTCATGGGTAAACATAAAAAAAGGACATTAGAACAAAAAATCAAAATAGTAAAAGAATTTAAAAAAGGAGCAACTATATCATATTTAAATGATAAATATGGAATATCTGGAGTTGGTACAATAAGTAGATGGAATCAAGAATATGATAAGGGAAAACTTGGCCTAGATAATCGTGGTAAGAGAAAATCACAACAAGAAATTGAGGATATTGATATATTAAAAAAATCTTATGCTCTTCTGATGGAAATCCGCTCTCAGCAAAACAAATCGAAAAATATCAAATAATTGATAAATTGAAATTTGAATATCCAATTACAAGGATATGTAGAGTTATAAATGTTAAGAGAAGAAGTTACTATAAATGGCTAGCAAATAACAAGCCAATAGCTAATAACTTCGATCATACTATAGCAAAAATAATATCAGAAGAGCATTATAAGCTAAAAGGGATTTACGGAACAATTAGGTTGAAACATCATATCCAAAATTTATATAATTTATCCTTAAACCATAAACTAATAAGAAGATATAAATATATTTTAGGATTACAAACAATTAAGCGTTCTAAAAAAGGTTTACAGGTAACAAGAGCAAAAGAAAAGAACCTTGTAAACAAGGCTCAATACTTAATTGAATGTAACTTTAAATCAGAAGAATTTAATACTAAACAATCATCTGATGTCAGCTATATAAAATGTAAAGATGGAACCCTTTACTTATCAGCTGTTAAAGATTACTTCAACAATGAAATTGTATCTTTTTCCACCTCAAATAACAATGACGTAAAGTTAATTATACAAAGTTACAAAGATTTAATACCAAATAAAAACAAAATTATTAATACAGATCAAGGTGCAGTATATTTTGCATATGAATATGTTAAATACGCGGAATCAAACAATTTCGTTAGAAGTATGTCACATAAAGGTCATTGTTGGGAAAATTGCCCGATTGAAAATTGATTTATGCAATTAAAGCGAGAATGGCTTATTCAATTTGACAAACTAACAAAAGAACAAGCAAAAAAAGAAATTGAAAAATACGTTAATTGGTATAACAATGAACGTATTCAAAAGAAACTCGGATACTTATCACCCGTACAATATAGAATAAAATATTTGAGTTAGTTTATCTTTTTATTTAGTGAGTACTTGACAGGTACTAGTATCTTAACTTATTATTTTTTTTTGACTAATTTTTTAATTGTTTTGAAGTTCTTTTCAGAAAACATACTATAACTGTCTTCTCCATCTAATATATCAATTGGATTAATTCTGTTTTTTTCTCTTTCTATAATTTTTTTAATAATGCTAGATTTAAATCCAAAAGAATTATACAAGTTTATTGCTTCTAATTGAGAAGTAAAATAACTAAAAGAAGAAAAAAATCCAGTTGGAGTATCATATTTTTCGTTTAAAAATTTGTACTTATTTATAGTGTCTTCTTCATTTTTGAAATTTGATAGTATATTTAAAGAATCAATATACAGGTTTCTTTGTTTTATATATTTTTCATGCATGAAAGGAAGTGAATCAAGATTTGAATGTTTTTTTCTTAAATAATCAAATAAATATAATTCCAATAAATTTGGAATAGTTTCTCTTGAAAAGTCTCCTTTAACTTCATTTATAGAAAGTAGAGAGTGTCCAAATTCATGCGTTAAAACAAACATCATAGATACTTTATTTATACCTCCAACTCCGAAGATAAAATAGTCATTTAAGTTATCTTCAAGAAAAATACCATCGTTTATATTAGTTTTCTTTAATAATATTCTATTTTGTAAAAGATAACTATCAAATAATTCTCCAAGATATCTGTTCGTG
>DUUN01000064.1 GCA_012841535.1 Gallicola sp.
AATTCCACGCAGTTTTTATAATTTCCTTAATGTCCGTATATTCTGGATTCCAGCCAAGTATTTCTTTTGCTTTTTTATTATTGGCAATTAGTCTAGCAGGATCTCCTGGTCTTCTTGGACTTATTTCTACATTAATAGGTAGATTTGTTACTTCTTTTGCAGCATTTATTATTTCTAAGACGGAAAATCCCTCTCCGTTACCTAAATTGAAAACATTGCTTTCATTTCCTTCGTATAGGTAGTTTAATGCTTTGAAATGAGCTTCAGATAAATCATTAACATGGATGTAATCACGAATACATGTTCCGTCTGGAGTGTCATAATCGTCGCCGAAAATATAAATAGTATCACGTAGACCTAGAGGAACTTGTAATATTAAAGGTATTAAGTGGGTTTCAGGGTCGTGTAGTTCTCCTATTATACCATTTTCATGTGCTCCACAAGCATTGAAATAACGAAGTGCTACCCATTTAATATCATAAGCTATTTCACACCATTTCATCATCTTTTCCATTGCTAATTTGGTTTCACCATATGTATTAGTAGGATTTGTTTCATCATCTTCTGTAATAGGAATTTTTTTAGGGTCTCCATAAGTTGCAGCTGTAGAAGAAAATACAATATTTTTCACCTTGTGTTTTTCCATGGTTTTTAAAAGACAAATCATACCGTAAACATTATTGTCATAATAATCTAAAGGTTTAGTCATACTTTCACCAACTAGTGAATTAGCTGCAAAGTGTATAATTCCTTTAATATTCTCTTTTGAAAAAACCTCATCCATAAATTTCAAGTCCCTTATATCACCTTTATAGAATCTTGCTTTTGGATGAACTAATTTTTCAAATCCTGTTTGTAAATTGTCCACAACAACTATGTCTTCACCTTTTTCAATTAACCTGTAAACTGTATGGCTACCTATATATCCGGCGCCTCCTAGAACTAAAATACTCATAATTATTCCTCCTTTACATCAATTATATCATTTTAGTAAACAAAGTCAATATTTTACTAAAATAGTTGATAATGTTTAGTAAAATGATATAATAAAATTATAAATATAATGGAGGAGAGTACTATGAACTATCAAATTAACAGACTGATAAATTTTGGTTTACAAAAAGGATTAATAGAAACAGATGATATTGAATATTCAGTTAATATGTTATTAGATGTATTACAGTTAGATAGCTTTGAATTTTTAAATGTTGAAGAAAAACTAACGACAGCTGTACCAATATTAGAAGAGATGCTGGAATATTCTGTAGAGAAGGGAATTATTGATGATTCTATAACGGAAAAGGATTTATTCGATACAAGAATTATGAATTGCATAATGCCACGTCCAAATGAAGTAGTTAATAATTTTACCTCTTTATATGAAAAAGAAGGACCAAATAGTGCTACAGATTATTTTTATAATCTGTCAATAGCTTCAAATTATATTAGAAAAACAAGAACCGATAAAAATATATTCTTTACATACAATAGCAATTATGGCGAAATTGAAATAACAATTAATATTTCTAAGCCGGAAAAAGACCCTAAGGAAATATTAAAAGCTAAGAATATTGTTTCTACTGGATATCCAAAGTGTGCTCTATGTAAGGAAAATGTTGGTTTTAAAGGTGATTTTAATCGTGCAGCTAGACAAACCCATCGTATTATACCAATAGAATTGGATAGGGAGTTATACTATTTACAATATTCACCTTATGTATACTACAATGAGCACTGTATTGTATTAAATAAAGAGCATATTCCAATGAAAATAAATATTAGTACTATTTCAAAACTATTTTCCTTTGTAGAACAATTTCCTCATTATATGATTGGCTCAAATGCAGATTTACCTATAGTTGGAGGTTCTATTTTATCTCATGACCATTTTCAAGGAGGTAGATATACTTTTCCAATAGAAAATGCAAGGATTTTATATGCAACAAGGTTGGAGGATTATCCATTAACTTCTGTAGAACTTTTAAAATGGCCTTTATCAACTATTAGACTTACTTCTACTAGTAAGGAAGAAATACTAAAATTATCTGCAACTATATTGGAAAAATGGAAAAATTATTCCAATATAGACTTAAATATTATAAATAAAACAGATGAAGTAGAACATAATACAGTAACACCAATAGTTCGTTATGAAAATGGAGAGTATATAATTTATTTAACTTTAAGAAATAACAGAACATCAGAAGAGTTTCCTTATGGAATATTCCACCCTCATGAAAGTCTTCACCATATTAAGAGGGAGAATATAGGATTAATTGAAGTTATGGGACTGGCGATTTTACCGGCTCGTTTAAAAACTGAATTAGAATTATTGGGAAAATGCTTATTAGGTAAAGATAAGATAGAAAAACATGAATCTTTAGAAAAACATTATGATTGGTATAAAGATTTAAAAAATAAAGATTTTAATGAAGACAATATTAAGGAATTCATTGAAGATGAAACAGCAAAAGTTTTTGTTAAGGCCTTAGATGATTGTGGTGTTTTTAAAATAGACGAAAGAGGAAGTAAAGCTTTTATTGAGTTTGTAGAATCTATTTAATTGAAGAAAGAGGAAAAAGATGCTTAAGGTAAGAGAGATTATAAATTTAATTAGGGAAGATAAATTAAAAAATGATTTTTTAAAACTATATAAGGATGAAAATAAAATAGAAGAACAAAAGGAAAGATATATAAATGCCTTAGAGAAATTTGAATCCTTATATGGAAATGAAGAAGTTGAAATATACAGTGTTCCGGGAAGAACTGAAGTACTGGGAAATCATACAGATCATCAACTAGGTCGTGTTGTTGCAGCAGCAATAAATTTAGATATGATTGCAGTAGTTAGTAAAAGTGAAAATATTAATATTGTAAGTGATAATCAAAAAATAGATGAAATAAGAATTGATGATTTAGATAAAAAAGAAAATGAAAAGGAAAGTTCAGAATCTTTAATTAGAGGTGTTACTAGTAGATTAAAGGACTTAGGCTACAAGGTTGGAGGATTTAAGGGCTATTTTACAAGTGATGTTTTAATAGGTTCTGGATTATCATCTTCAGCTGCTTTTGAAGTGATGATAGGAATTATTTTATCGGGACTATATAATAATATGAGCATTTCCCCTGTTGAAATTGCAAAAGTAGGCCAATATGCAGAAACTGTTTATTTTGGCAAAGCAAGTGGTTTAATGGATCAATGTGCTTGTTCCATAGGAAATTTAATTACTATAGATTTTAAGGATATTTCTAATCCAGTAGTTGAAAATTTAGATGTTGATTTTTCAAAGTTAAACTTAAGTATTTGTATTGTTGACACTAAGGGCTCCCATGCCGATTTATCCAAGGAATATACTATGATTTCCGGTGAAATGAAAAAAGTTGCAAATGTATTTAACGAGGAACATTTAAGAAGGGTTAATGAAGAGGAATTTTATGAAAATATTAATAGTGTCTTAGAAAAATGTGGAGATAGGGCAACTTTAAGAGCTATTCATTTCTTTAATGAAAATAGACGAGTAGGGGAAATGGTAGATGCTTTGGAAGAATACAATCTTGAAAAAATAGAGAAGTTAGTAACTAGTTCAGGAGACAGCTCCTTTAAATATCTTCAAAATATCTACAAGGCTGGTAATACAAAATCACAGGAAGTTGCAGTTGGATTAGCCCTATCTGAAAAAATACTAGGTAACAATGGTGTTTGTAGAGTTCATGGCGGTGGCTTTGCAGGAACAATACAAATTTTTGTAAATAATGACTTTGTTAATGACTACAAGGAAGGTATTGAAAAAGTTTTTGGTAAAGACTCATGCTATGTTTTAAAAATTAGGGAAGATGGTGCTACTAAGGTTTTATAGTAAAACTATAATTAATAGTAAAATCGGATTTTTATTATTTGACAAATAAATAATATACAATTACAATGTATTTAATTGAATATATCTTCAGGGCAGGGTGAAAATCCCTACCGGTGGTAAAGCCCACGCACCGTAAGGTATGATTTGGTGAAATTCCAAAGCCGACAGTACAGTCTGGATGAAAGAAGATAATAGTAATTTATTGTTAATTTGCTCTGAAATGGTTTCATTTCAGAGTTTTATTTTTCTAGGTATAAAATAAATAGGATTATATTATATGAATATAAGTGGCTCTTTGTCAAATAGTGTTGGTATACAATAAAATAACAAATTACTTTTATATCAGGCAGCTATATAGCTGCCTGATAATTAT
>DUUN01000816.1 GCA_012841535.1 Gallicola sp.
ACTTTAAGTCTTTGCTTGTTACGATTATTGCTGCCTTTTTTACATCTAGATAATATTCTTTGTTCTCTTTTTAGTTTACGTAAGGTTTTATGATAAAATCTAGGATATTCAGCCCTTATACCTTGGCTATCAGTATAAAGATTTTTCATATCCATATCCAGTCCTAATATATTTTCTTTCTTTGGTGTTATTGGTTGAATATGTTTTTCAAACTCAACCAATATACTTATGTAATATTTACCGGTTGGTGTTTTTGATATTGTACAAGACTTAATAATATGATTTTGTGGTATTGGTCTGTGCATTTTTATCTTTACCCAGCCTAGCTTCGGTAATTTTATCTTCTTACCTTCAATCTTAATATTATTGTTGACATTATTGGTTGTATAAGAATCTCTGTCTTTGTGTTTGCTTTTGAATTTGGGAAAGCCTACTCTCTTATCTCTAAAAAAATTCCTAAATGCGGCCTGCAAATTCATTTGTGCATTGGCTAAAGCTAAACTATCCACTTCTTTAAGCCATTCGTATTTATCTTTATATTTAGCAGGTGTAGGCAGTTTCTGCTTTTTTAATACTTCTTTATCATCTTTATATTGTTCATAAATATTAATACGTTCTTCAAGCATTTTATTATATACAAATCTCACACAACCAAAAGTTTTATTGAATAATACTTCTTGTTCTTTATTAGGATATAATCTAAAATTATAAGCCTTGTTCATATATCTTTTTCACCTCCTTGATTTTCAATATATTTCTTAATTACTTCTATTGGCACTCCACCTGTAGTTATTAAGCAATAACTTCTTGACCAAAAATATTCTTTCCATAACTTCTGTCTTATTTCTGGATATTCTTTTTTAATAAGCCTACTACTTGCACTTTTATAAGCATTTATAAATTTACTTATTTCAGTATTCGGATGTGCTTTGAACAATATATGCACATGATCTTCATCATAATTCCATTCTTGTAATTCAATGTTGTAATTTACCTGTATATTTTCAAATATTTCTTTCAATCTATTACTAATATTTATATCAATAACCTTTTTGCGATATTTTACAACAAATACAAGATGATAATATAATGCGAATACTGAATGATTATTATTGTCTAATTTCCTCATATAATCAGCCTTTCGTTCATTACTACTGATTATATTATAGCATATTATTTTTTATTGTCAAGTACGCAATTCATCTCCCACCTATAGAGGATGGAAGAATTCTTGCTAGTTTAGGTTAAAAATTTTTTTTATAAAAACTATCACTAAAAAGTCATATCATACATAGTATGATAATATACTATATTAAGCTTACATTTTAGTAATATCCACGATGAGTATACTTTATGCGTCATACTTTTAACATAAAAGGAGGTAGAGTTTGTGTCCAATGTAGGAATTGACTTAGGAACAACATTTACTAAAACATCAATTAACTTAATATTCCCTTCAGGAATATCTAATCAAATATGCATGAGCAACAATATACTACAAGTAAACGATAAACAATACGCTATGGAATTATTTAACGATAAAGCTACTTATGATACTAATATCAATAAGAGTTTAAATCAAAACATAAAGCTAAATTATATTTATGCTTTGGGAAAAAGCACTACGGGGTTTGAAGGATATTATGAGAATGTAATAGTTGGATTGCCGCCCAGCCAGTGGAATAACGAAAATACAGTTGAAAAATTCAAAGAATTACTTCAAGTTGAAGATAATTTGCAAATACAAATTAATGGGAAACCAGTCAAATTATATGTTGAATGCTTATCTATAGTTCCTGAAGATGTGCCAGCATATTATGCTATAAATTATCAGCAATTTGCAAAACAAAAAGTATTATTGTTAGGATTAGGGAGTCTTACCCTAAATCAAATACTATTTCAAAATGATGAAGTTATTGATATGCATACAGATGAATTAGGAGTTTTAAAAGTATTTAAAGATTTGGCACAAGAAATTACTAGTAAGACAGGATATAATGTCAAAATGGAGGATATACACAGCATACTACAATATGGTTTCTTTATTAAAGGAAAACAACAAGACATAAATAATATTATTACTCCAATAATTAATAAACACTGTGAAATAATATACCGAAACTTGAAATTAAAATGGTCTATTGATACTATTCCATTTGTTTTATTGTTAGGTGGCGGTGGAATAGCACTACACAACTATATTTGTAAATATATCCCCCACATTATACTTTTAGAAAATGCACAAACCATATCTGTTATGGGGATGGGTAGAATGGCAGGTGAACTATATTGAGTCAGAGAAGATCAATTTCTTTTGGAGAAAATGAGTTGGATTTATTGGAATTTTTTGATACTAACGGTAAAAGCTACATTGCAAAACAAGCGTTAAGATTTTACAGAGACAATAAAGAAAATGTACTAACTGAAGGTATGGTTAAATTACTGAAAGCTATGAATACAAATGACAGTACACAGAAGCAGCAAATACCAAACTTTATTTCTAAATTAAAAAAATAAGTCATATTTTTATACGTGTAATAATATATATAAGTAAAAGATTAAATAGTGAGGTGGTAAAATGTTCAGCTTCATAATGGAAAATTTAGAGTATTATGTTGCTGCGTTCGGAGGTGTTGTAACGATTTATATATTAATGGGTAAAAAAACTAAAACTTCAAGCAACGATTTATCACAATTAGTTATCCAATACAATAAACAAAGAAATGCTTTAAACAAACAAAGCAAAGGTGTATTGTAGGTGATGCAATAATATGGTTAAATTATTAAACAAGGAAGAAAGAAAAAAAATAATAGAAGAAAAACAAAAACTAAAAAAAGAAAAAGAAGATTTTTTAAAAGAAAAACTAGAATTTGAACACAATTTTTACAGATTAATGTTCGAGTTCGGACTATATAATAAGTTTAATAAAACTTATATGTTGAACATTACTGACAAAACCAACTATGGATATTTGGCTACACTTCATTTAGAACCTGGCGTATACTTTTCTGCTTTGGAAAAATATATTGGAGCATTGCAAGAGAGTTTAGGATGTATATGGATAATGAAAACTGTTCAATTTAAAAAATATGCACATTTAAAAATTGTCACACAACCTTTAGATGAAGAAACCCCGTATGAAAATCCTAAAGTAAAACCTTGGGAAATGTATTTAGGATTAGATTTCTCACTTAATGTAATAAAAATTAATTGCAATGATCGTTGTATGTTCCTAATTGGTGGAGCTACAGGAGCAGGTAAAACTAGATTGTTATATATGATTTGTCTTTCGTGGATTATTAATTGTAAACCAAATGAAGTTGAATTGTTCTTAGCTGATGTTGCTAAAGATGGGTTTTCTGGCATAATGTATGCCAAACATGTAAAATATTATGCAAGAGAATTGGATACTTTATTAAATATGCTGAAATATATTCATATAAAATTGGAAAAGAGAAGAAATGTTATAGGAAAATTAAGAGAACAAGGTATAGCAACTAATATTATAGAATATAATCGAACACAAAAATCTAAAATGTCTTACTGCTATGTAATTATTGATGAGTTTTCTTTTTTAGTACCAGAAAAATCTGATAGTAAAGAAGAAAAATCAATAAAAGAAGAAATTATATCATTAGTCAAACAAATTTCTAAGGTTGGAAGGGAAATGGGGATATTCTTAATCGTTGGCGTTCAAAAAACCGTTAGAGATGAAATTCCATCAATAATTAAAAACATGAGTTCTGTAAGAATATCTTTTAGAGCAAACGATGCAATAAGTAGTGAAGTTATTATGGGAGATCATACAGCAGTAGGATTACTAGATAGATATGCAGTATATAGTTTTTCAGGAGAAAGTGGAAATAAAGATTATTTATTCAGTCCTTTATTGACTACTTCAATGTTGAATAATATGTTGCAACAATATGTTGATAAAACCCGTAAAAAACTAGATTTGGGAAAAGAAATAAAAATATACAATGAACAGAAAGAACAGCAACCACCATCAAAAGTATCTCAAATAAAGCAAAATGTTATTAAAACTCCCCAATATTCAGGAATTAAAAATAAGGAGGACGATTTTGTTGATTACTGAAAGAGATTTAAAACTTGTAAGACATTTTGAAGAATATAAGTTTGCAACTATAAACCAAATAGAAAAAATGTTTTTTAGAAATCAAACATATTCTTATAATATAGCAAGACGTAGGCTATTGGAATTAAAAAAATTTGGTTATATTAAGGTATCAAGAGATTCGCTAACTAATAAAAATATATATCTATACAATGATAAAGGAATAAAAATGCCAAGTTTACACAGAATATTAATACTAGAAGTTCTTGCTGAAATAAAATTCAATGGCTTCAATGTTGAAGTTTTTGAAGTCGAAAAACATTGGGGTAATGGAAAATATGTTAGTGATGGTTTTACTATTTTTACAGTTAATAATAGGCGGTATCACTTTTTTATTGAAGTTCAACTTTCCAATAGCTATCACAACTTAGAAAAATACGATAAATTATATGAAACTGGCGAAGTACAAAAATATTTAAATAAAAATTTTTTCCCCAGAGTTTTGCTTATATCAGATAGAGAGTATCCAAATATTAACTTACAACATACTAACGTTATTCAACTAAATACAAAACTTGATTCATTTGCTACTATTTTAATATAAGTGTTATATATATTATTACACATATAATTATACTATTAACATAACTAATCTAGTTTACACACGTGGACAATGCTATTTCAAGGGATTCTTCAATCCCGTTAGTAACAAGTATTTATACTTGTTACGGTAATGTTGGAGTATTGCTCACGTTGCATATACTAAAGTGCCAGCCGAACGAAGGACAAATACAATTATTTACAGTTAATTTATGGAATTGACATTTGCCATTATATTTATCCGAGACCTTTATTTGGAGCTTTTTTTACTACAAGATAAGGTGAATGTTTGATCATTAAACCTGCGAGGATAGTAATTTTCGCCTAATTAATTGTCTGTGGATTTATATAATTCCAACTGTCAACACCTGATAATTAACTAGTATATAAAATAGTGTTTGTTTTTTTGTTTTAGCTGAAAACTTTAGACTATATGAATACTAAAGAACATAAGGAGAGATAAACATATGATAGAATTATTTTTAGAGTTACTACAACTATATGTAATTGCAAAAATACTTGTAAAAGTAGCTAAATTTTTATTTAGCAAGAAAAAAATTAAGAAAAAGTATAAAAGAAGTATACTTACAAAAGGTTGGTTACTAATAGCAAATAGGATACATTACGAATTAAATAGTATGCTAAGAAGACAAAGGGCAAAGTTGGATGCAAAAAGGGCTGCTGAAAACCAGCAACCCGAATCCGATAAAATTATATCTCTTGCGAGATATAAAAAAGCCTAGTAGTATATGGGGAGCAATCCCCATCACTATCTATAGTGTAACCATATATATTGTTATTATTCAAGGAGGTTAATTATGGCTTTAATAATTGGAATGGCTGTTGCCACAATCGGTTCTGGCGTTACTCAAAAGATTTTTTCAAGTTTGGGGAAAATGGATGAAGCACAATATCTTGATTTGGCTACAAAATGCGGTTTGGCAGTAACTTCTTTGACTGCTTTTGCAAAAGTTATCCAAGCATTATCAAAATTAGGATAGGAGTGATTTTGTGGGGTCAATTACTTTAATAGGTGGTGGAGTTGTTTTAGGATTGGCGTTTATTACAAATCCAATTGAAATGATAAGATTATCCACTGCAATCATTTCTACAAGAGGAATGACATTTCTTGCAAAAAAAATGACACAAACTATGAATAAAGATTCTGCCGATATGATTGACTTTGCAGGTTGGTGTTTAACAGGAGTTCCATTAATTGCCTTATTAAAATTGTCTACAGCAGGAATTACTCAAGTTGCGGATAGTTTTGACAAAACTGCACAAACTATTGGCAAAATTGCTCTTTGGGTTGAAAAAATATCTAGCTGGATTGAAAGTTTAGCTAAGTAATGAAGGCTGAGGAATCCGCCCCAACCTTCTACACCAAAATTGCCTTGCAGAACAAAAGTATTAACATTAATAGTATGTACATGAAATTTTAAAATATACAAATGAATAAAAAATTTTATAGCACTCTTAATTGAGTGCTTTTCTTTTATATTCTTATTAGATATTCTGCAAGCTTCTGTTGTGCATATCTATATACATCTTCATTATACTTAAATATTTTATCTATCTCCATTGGATTAGGTTTACCTATTATTCCTTCAGATAATTCTTTAATCTTTTTGTCACAGTATTCTTTATTCCTTTGAAGTTTTGTTTCTACTTCCTTGTTTAATCCATTAATTATTTTACTATTTAATAATATTTTTGTCTCCATGTCACTTTTTGCTTGTAATATATGATTATAAGTAAATCTTAAATTAATTTGATTATAATAAAAATAAATACCATATCTACTACGTAAAATATCTTTTACTTTATTGTAAAATTCTTTTGTTTTATATTTTAAATGTACTAAAATAATAGATTCTAATCCCATGCTTAATAAAACTTCTCTCTCTACAGTTCTAATAATATCACATTCTTCCGGAGTAGCTTCCCTTGTTATATTACCTTCTATTTCATCATCAATGTTAATTATTTTAACTGTATTATAATCTATCAATCTTCTATTTTTTAAATTATTTAAAGCATCAAATAATATTCTGTTTAACTTTTTATATGATCTTTGATTAAAATGTTCAATTTGAAAATTATCAATTAATTCATCTTCAATTTTATATTTATATGTTTTATCTACATAATTTCTGTTCACCATGCCTAATAATAAAAACATATCATTAATAGTTAAACATGCTACTTGATCTTGTTGTTTAGATAAATAATCTAATAATATCAATTCTATATGAGGAAGATATTCACTATTATTGCCTAATGACCTTTTGTCATCTTTAGGTAAAGGTTCTGGATATACTTCTGTTATTATGTATTTTTGACCTTCTCTTTCATAATTAAAATATCTAAGCCATTCTTTCATTTGTGCATTGCGTGAATTACCTTCTTTAATTTCTTCATTTAAAAAATTGCATAAATGTTTATAATTTTTGAATATATCACCTTCCTTTAATTTAGCATAATTTTGAACAACCACTGGGGTATTATAACTACTACAACTATCACTCATGTAAATAACTCCTTTTTTATATTTAAAAAAGTTGAACATTTATAAGGGTAATATAT
>DUUN01000451.1 GCA_012841535.1 Gallicola sp.
AACATCGCTGTTACAAAAACACAAATATAAAATAAGATTACATATAAAAGAACATAGAAATTTATATTTTTTAAAGATTTTGAATTTACTATACTGGTTAACATGTACAAGGGCATAAAAATATTAAAAACTAGACGATTTCCTTCGTCTACAAAATTTTTAGACATTATATTATACTTGCCTGCCAAAAATCCTAAACCTATTAGAAAAAAAGTTGGAAAAATAACTTTAACTATTTCAATAAATAAACCCATATTTTCTTAATCCTTTGTAATAAATTTAATACTTTTACTCTACTATAATCATATAGTATAAATAAGTATTCTTAAAGTTAAATATTATACAAAAAGAAGTAAATGTTTTTTATTTAAACATTTACTTCTTTTTACTTAAAATGCAGGAACTACTGCTCCCTCATATTTTTCTTCTATGAATTTTTTACAATTTTCTGAAGTCATTACCTTTACAAGTTTTTTAATATTTTCATTGTCCTTATTTTCAGATTTTACTGCAACTATATTTACATAAGGTGAGTCATTACCTTCCATTACAATACTATCTTTTAAAGGATTTAAATCCACTGTTAATGCATAATTAGAATTAATTACTGCTCCATCAACATCAACATAGGCACTTGGAATATTAACTGCTTGTAATGCTGTAAATTTTAAGTTTTTAGGATTTTCAGCAACATTTTCCTTTGTAGCACTTAAATTAGTGTTATCATCTAATTTTATAAGTCCATTGTTTTCCAATAATAATAAGGCTCTTCCACCATTAGTAGGGTCATCTGGAATTAATATTTCTGCACCTTCAGGTAATTCATCTAATGACTTATGCTTTGTAGAATAAAAGCCCATTGGTTCAACATGTATTTCCCCTGCTACTACAAAATCATAACCCTTTTCTTCATTTTGTTGATCTAAATATTGTTTATGCTGGAAGAAGTTAGCATCTATGTCACCACTATCTAAAGCTATATTCGGCATTACATAATCATCAAAATTAACTATTTCAACTTCTAAACCTTCAGCTTTAAAATCCTCTTCTAATGCTTCCAATATTTCTGCATGAGGTGTTGCTGTTGCACCTACCTTAATTTTCTCTAACTTTTCTTCACTAGTTGCTGCTCCAGTTGTTTTTGTAGTGTCCTTTTCCTTATCTTTAGAACTACATCCAACAACTGCTAACATTGAAATTACTAGTAAAATTGCTAATACTCTTTTCTTCATTTTTTACCCCCTATTTTTTATTTGTTTTTCTATTTAAATAATTTCCTATTATTTGAACGATTTGTACTATTATTACAAGTAATATTACAGGTATCCAAAGTAGAATAGTTATTGATCTTTGATGTCCATAGGTTAAGGCTACTGCTCCTAACCCTCCTCCTCCAATAAAACCAGCCATTGCTGAATATCCTATTATATTAATAATAGTCATTACAATACCGTTAATTATCATAGGCATAGTTTCCGGAATCATAACTTTCAAAATTATTTGAGAATTAGTTGACCCCATAGCCTTTGCCGCTTCTATTAAGCCTTTATCCATATCTAAAAAGTAACCTTCCATTAATCTTGCTACAAATGGAATTGATGCTATTGTTAGTGGAACTATAAAAGCTGTCGGCCCTATTACCTTTCCTACAATAATTCTAGATAGTCCTAATAAAATCATTATTAAGATAGCAAAGGGAATGGATCTAAAAACATTAATAACCGTACTTAAAAAATTGTAGATATAACTTGATGGTGATATTCCATCTTCCCTGGTAACTACTAATATAATCGCTAAAGGTAAACCCAGTATTACAGCTATTATAGAGGATACAAAAACCATATATAGAGTTTCTAAGGTTGCAGGAGCCACTACTTCCCAAACTTGTTCATAAGTCATTATAGCACCTCCGCTTTTATATTCTTTTCTTCAAGATAGTCTAAAATTTTACCTAGTTCTTGGTAATCCCCAATTACCTCTACTATCATATAGCCTATGGACTTATCTGTTACCTTGTTAATTTTTCCTTGTATTAGATTTATTGAAGAATCAAATTTTTTAACAATATCACTAAGAATAGGTTCTTTTGATGTGTTATCATCATAGGTTATTCTTATTAATTTCCCCTTAAATTCTTCAGGATTCCATAAAAAGTCATCATCTGACTCCTTAAGATTTTCTATAAAGGACAGGGTTCTTTTATGTTTAGGGTTTCTAAAAAGCTCCTCAACTGTATTTTCCTCTATTATTTTACCATTTTCCATAACGGCAATTCTGTCACAAATATCCTTAGCTACTTCCATTTGATGAGTAATCATAACAATTGTCATATTTAGTTCCCTAACTACCTTCTTAAGTAATTCCAATATTTGCTTTGTATTAGCAGGATCAAGGGCTGATGTTCCCTCGTCACTTAATAGTAGTTTTGGCTCTGTTGCAATTGCTCTAGCAATAGCCACTCTTTGTTTTTGCCCTCCTGAAATTTCTGCCGGATATGAATTTTTCTTATCCATTAAATCGAC
>DUUN01000548.1 GCA_012841535.1 Gallicola sp.
ATACTTAAAGGAATGTATGTAAATCAATCTTGTGGTTATAGTGGAGATGACTATAATGGAACTTTAGAGATTAAAATTTCTGAAACTCAATTTTTAAGAGCTTCATTTTCTTTATAGAACTGAATTTTATCCTTGTATATATGTTAATATATAGATAATGAAAGAGAAATATAGAAATATAAAAACATTCGAATCATTTGATAAATCAGTTGAAAGGTTATTTGAGGGATTTGATACACCAGTAGATATTAAATGGATAGATAATAATAATGAACTAATTGGTCTATTTCAAGTAAATGATAAGGTCTATAAAATATCCTGTGAATATAAAAATAATGATATATGGACATATAAATTCTATAATTATGATTCCATCAAAAAATCATTAGATATTAAACTGACAAATTTTAATACTGGATATATGTCCGTTCTATCAACAATTAGATCAGGTATGGAATATCTAATTGATACCAAAGATCCCAAGTCTATAATATTTGGAGCAACAGATAGATCAAAGGGTAGAAAAGTCCTATATGAAAGGTTCTCCAATGAATTATGTGATAAGTATAATTTTGAATTGACTATTAATGGAGTGGAAAATAAGAAGATATTTATATTATATAAAGATATAGATAAGGAAATCTTATTTGAAAGCGTTGAGAGAATAATCGAAGAATTATTTAATGAGAGTTAAAATCTGAAATTTTAACCAAACTCCCTTTCAAATAAAGTGTCTATATCATCACCCTTGTTACCCTCCTTGATATAATCTTTTTCCGCATGCGCACCGCTACTTAATTAATCCCTACGATGAGTTGTATACCCTCCAGCATTAGGATTAGTTTCTTCAAAGTTCACATTTAGTCCTTTCCTTAAATAACTACCATTTTCTGTTATAATGTACTTATTCGTAACATTAGTAACTTTAGAGCCTTTGAAATTTTGCCCTACCATATTTTCTCTTAAATAACCTGTGTGAAAACTGTTTGCTGCTCCACCTACATTTTTACCTTTTGTCATTTTACTTTTTGTTTAAGTCTGTGGTCGTATTCTAATCCCCTCCCACTAGGGTTACTATCTTTTAGCCCCGTTACGTTATGCCTCATTATTGAGACGTTCGCACAAATCATTTAGGTATTTAACATCTTCATCTCTCATATTCCAAACTCCGTTGGTTGTGTATCCGTGCTTATATTCAACTACATCAAGTGTGTATTTATGTAAGCCAGGATAATCTTCATTATAGGATTCGTGCCATGTATCACGCACTGCTCCACATCCACCTCGAATATCGACAAAATAACGAGGCATAACACGAGATTGTTTCAATTGCGAGTTCCACGCATCAACAATCTTTTGTGCTTCTAAATACTGTTTTTCTGTTATCATATTAATTCGTTTAGTTCATATTTTAATTCATTGATTTTTGCTAATACATCTAAATCAACTTTTTGTTTACTAATAACAATGATAAAACAATCTGATCCGTGACACTCTGGGTCTAATATAAAATGACCACCAAGTTCATTAATAGATTTTTCCCACTCATCATAAACTTCTTCCGATAATTCTTTCCAATCGTAACTTAATATTCGTAAAATAGTTTGTTCTTGCTTTAATCTATTAATTTCATTTTGTATGTCATTAATTTTTTGGCGTTTAATACGTTTACGTTCACCTTTAGTTAGTATCATAATTATAGAGATTTAATTAATTCTTCAAAGTTAATCTTTATTTTGTTATATAACGAATATAAGCATTTTATTAAAATAAAAAAATTATATATTGGTATTTATTTTCGTTAGCAACATTGTTGTAGGATGGAGTCTACTCTTTCGACCTTATTTCAGAGCCAGACCATGCAGTTATTGTTTTAGTATGGAGTCTATTTAACTACATTACAAATATACGAATAATATATTAGACCACCAAATTTATTTGCAATTATTTTCAACTTATTTTTATTTATATATAATAAAAAGGAAATATTATGAGTAAAGGAATTGTAAAATACTTTGACGCTTTCAAACAAAGACTATTGAAAGAAGGCGAAGAATTTAATGAAAATGACACTACTGAATACTTAGATTGTTTATCTTGCTTAAAGAAGGTGAATAATGGAATTCATAGACAAGAAGTTATATTATGGTTTAATGAAAATGACATTGACTATTTTAATATGACTGATTTAGAGATGTATATCTACTATATTGAGAAAAATAGTGTGAGGTAAATTTTTATATAGAATAAAAGTATTTAATATGGGAAGAAAAATTAAGACTATACGAGAGTTTTTGAATGAACAACAGATATTATCATATCAAGATGTAACACAAAAACAAAAAATAGGTGACCCGTATTTTGATGATATTTTTAGTGATGAAAATAGTGAATTTGTAGAAGAAAAAATACACATAGAAAAACTTAGAGAGTTAAACGGTTTTCATAATGATGTTGATGATGAATTAGAACAAACAGTTTCCAATTTTGAAGATATTGGTCTTGATGAAGATTATTATGTTAGTAAAGAACTAATGAATAAAATAGTAAATGGAACTAAATTAAGCCCTATTGTTGTAGATGAAAAATATAAAATATTAGATGGAAGACATAGGTTAGCTGCATATTCTGAGTTATGGTTTTATTATGGTTATGATTTTCCATTTGATGGTAACTTAGAAATATATAAAAGAAAAGAAACGAGAAAATCTATTGACACATTTAAGCAACGTATGATTAACGAAAATTTAGATGTAAATGATTATATAAATCAATTAAATAATAATGAGTACAGTAAATTAAGCGATAATCTTTATAGTGATATTGAAGATGAAGGTTGGTTGGAGCAGTTAGAAGATTTTTATAATAGGAAATTCAATAAAAATGACTTTTCGTTTACTACGCTGAATTTGACATCCAAAGATAAAAATGGACTTATTGAATTTGATGGTGATGCAATTGAAAAGTTTAATGACTTTGATATTAGATTAAAATCTATGAGTGAATATCCATTTAATAAATTGGATTTAATTGATTATGATAATGGTGTTGTTTATATAATTAGATTGGATATGGAATTAAGAAAATTTGAATCTATAAATATAGAAAAACTTGTTGATGATTTCATTAACCACTTCAATGATAGTAGTAATTTTAATATAAATAACATCCCAAAAGAAATACTTAATAAATTTCCAGACTTTTCAACTAATCCAATTTCATATAAAAATAGGTTAGGAAGAAATGAAAAGATATATGCTGGTGTTAAATCAGGTAAGAATATAAGTAATATAGGGTCTTGGACTTTAGATGAAGAAACTGCGGTGGCGTTTTCTGAAAAACATAATAATGGAAAAGTAATTGAATTAACTCACGATGAATTTTTCAACAATTTCCAATACTTTGTTTCTATGGATGTTATTTATGATTACATACTAAAAAAAGGTTTGTATAATGAAAAATTAAATAGGTATTATTCTGAAAGTGAAATTGTTACCTTAAAAAAATAATTAAATGAATCTATAGATATGGGAAGAAAATTTAAGACAACTTTACGAGAGTTTTTGAATGAACAACAAATATGGAAAAATTCCAATACAAAATTTTTCAATGATGATAAAGGTAGAATATTTTTCTATGGTAAGGATAATGTGAAATATCAATTAATTGATAATAATTTACCTAACAGACCTATTAAAATTGAAATAAGATTAGCAGATTCAAAGAACTTAAACCCTGTTGCTATGTCAGAATTTGATAAAAATGATGATGACACTTATTCGCAAGCGATGACAGGTAAATTGATTGTGAGTAAAAGGGGTTCTGGTTTAGCAAGAGCTATATATGATTATTTTGATAATGTTTATGGTAAAATAAAGCCGAGTAAAAACTTAACAGATGATGGTGAAGTTTTTTGGAATAAAAACAAGATGAAAGAAAATAGACGTACGTAGAACTAAATTAAAAGATGAGGTTAAAGTAATCCTCATTCTAAGATAGATTTATTCAATGATTATGACATCATGTGTGATAATGGTCGTTCTATTGTTTTGGATAGCTTAAACGCCTTCCTTGATGATATAGGGAAGGTTACGGTTGAATGAATAGTTAGGTAGTTCAGTGATTAATTATTTCATAATATTACTTTGAAGGTGCTTCTCACGAATTTTGAAATGAACGCAACCCAGTTAAAAATAATTTTTAATAAAAAAAGAGAACCGTTATGATTCTCTTTTTGAATTTTATTTTGTTTTATTAATCGTCGCCTCTCATGATTTCTTTAATCGCGTCTTTTAATTCTACTCTATTTGTTGGTTCTTCATTTTTATATTCTGTAGAATCAGTAGTTAAAACAATATTAAATGTAGACTTAAAATCAACTGTGTCGAAATTTTCTAAACCTCTATCTGTAATATTAATATTATTAAATACGTTTAACATATCCATAGTAAATGTACACTTAGTTCCACCCTCAGCATCTATCCAAGCGTCTAATAGGCCTATTAGATTATCAATAAATTTTTGATTAACTTCTGCAGCATATTTTATATTCTTAAAATATCTACTATCAGTTGTTACTTTCTGTATAATAGTATCTACTGTTAACTCATCCGCATAATAATTATCATAAAAATCAGTTGTACCACATGCAGTAAAAATTACATCTGATAATTTTTCAAACCCTGTCGCTCCTTCTTCAAATTTATCATAAACATTAACGATAAATTGTGCAATTAACAAGTTATGGTATTTGATATATGATGTAAAATCTGTATTGTCATATGTTTCAGGATCAAATGTTGGTTCATCTATACTTCTAATAGCTACTTCATAATTAGTTGCATTTCTATAATAATTTGACATAAACAATTTGAATGTATGTGCATCGGATAAATCTTTTCTAACACCTAGATAAAAATCAATAACATTTTGTGCTGATTTTTTTAACGTTGTTTTATTATTAACATTTGTGTTACGTAAAAATGTACTTAGAAAGTAATTTTTTTCTTCAATAGTTAGGCTGTGTTTTGTTTTCATAGTGTATTTCTTTTTATTTATATTTATATATTAAATATTAAATCTAAATAAGTTTAGTATATTTGTATCTCGTGTTATGCCTCGTTATTTTGTCGATATAGGTGGATAGCAGTGCGTTTAGGTGTTTACATAAACTAGTTGTGTGTAATGCACATACACTCAACATTAGCTGAAATAGTTATTCAAACTCAACATTCCATACTTCCCCACAATTATTACAATAACTGAAGGTTAAATCTCTGTAATGCCCCGAATCAGTACCAACATCTGAATGTTTATTCCATCTTTCGTCAGGGTTATCACAACACTTTACTACATCAGCTAACATAGGTTTTGCGTCATTGCTGGTTAAGTCTTTGTTTTCTTGCTCTGTACTCATTTTAAATTTTGTTTTCAGTAACGAACGAAGCCCTCGTAAGTTGGCCGCCCAGAAGTTCCCAGCGAATAATGTGGTTAAAACTATCTCCGTTACCGCCAGCGTGAAGAGCATAATCCCTGCCTTCATATTCGACTTCTGCATAAGTTCCGTCAATGTGATGTATAATCGATTCTTCTGGTAAATGGTGTGACAAGAAATCATCCATTGTAAAGTTGTTATCAGGGTGATAATATTGGGTTGTCCAATAAAAACTACCGCTAACAACTTGTGTGCTATTTGACATTTGTACTAATTTTTAAGATTTGTAATTCGATTAACTTCGATTAGAGTTTCTTCGCCAAGCCGCAAACGTTAGTAGCAATTATTTTTTGCTACGTTCTGTACAAAATTTACAATTCCCTTTGTGCGTAAGGCTGTAAACTCGTTGGTCAAATATACCAGAATCAACCTCAATGTATTCGCAACTATCAATAACTTTCGTTACATAATCTCCATTACTTGTTTCAGTGCTTCGGTTACAACCGAAAAAAATAATAGCTACTAACATTGTATAACCGACAATGGTGGTTTTGGTAATTAATTTTAAGTTTCTCATTTCTTTTTTTGTAGTTCACGTTTAAAAAACTCTTTAATTTTGAGATATTTCTTATCATAGAGTTTAGTTCCACATTGTATATCTAAAATCTCTTGTGGTATAGTTTTTTCAACATTACTATACGCTTGTAATAAAGTTCCTACTGTAATCATTTTTGTTCCCATTTTCATTTATTTTTTAGTTATTCATAACTTATATTTGTTGTTATAAACAGGTTTTATGATTGTTTTTCAATTAAGTTTCAGTTATAACAACTTATATTTGCGACCGTTATAAGAAATAGCTACGAATTGTTTTCAAAAGAAAATCCCGACTACAAATAAGCCGAAAAATCCAATTAAAAAAGAGTTTTAGATGTATTCAATCTTATATTCAGTATTAATTGTCTTGAACGTATTCCCATCAATAATTTCAACAATAGGTGTTGATGAAAAAATAATTTCTTTATCCTCATTAATCAACCTAAAGTTTTCACCAACTTTATATAGACCAAAGAAATAACCTTCTCTGGAGAAATTGTTTTTCCAGATTTCGTGTTTTGTTGAAATTATTGACAACCTAATTTTCACCTGCTTTGCTTTTAAGTAATCTTTTTCTTTTATCATTTGTATTTTAAGTTAAACAACTGAATATATTTGCAACCGTTATAAAACATAAAAATTATTCGATTTTACTACCAAAGTTTGTTCTAACCCAATCTTTCATTTCTTGCATATTATCATCCATTTCATCATATTGGCCAATTCCACATTCATCACACATAGAACAAACTCTATAAAAGTTGTCTAATAATTGTTGTACTTTTTCTTTTTCAATTGTTACTGTATTTTCCATAATTTTTACGATTTTATAACAACAAATATAAGTAGTTATTTCATTACTTCCAAATAAATGTTGTTGGTTGATTACCTTCATACTCAAATATATAAACTTTTGTTCACAAATCTTTATAATTTTTTGATATTGATTTTATTGGGTTAATTAAGGTACACATATATAATAGTTAGTGATAATTCTAATATCCCAATTCATTTAAAAAATCAACAAGTTTTGACATTTGTTCAGGTGTTAAATCATCAAGTATTTCAATTATTCTTTTTTTATCATGTAGTGGTGATTTTTTAAATCTATAAGAACTATCACTAACATCAGATATATTCAAGTTTTCTGATGCTTCGTTCAACTCTTGTGGTGTTTTTAAATGTTTCATTTTTATTAATTATTTTAGTGTAAGTTAAAAAAACCTACATATACGCCCAAGCGTTAGTAACAATTATGTGGCTTTTGGGTGTTCCCACTTTTCACGTCCACACTTACACTTGGTTGCACTACTTGTTGTTGTGTCAGGGTCGAAAGAGCCACATAACATATTGCTAACATTGTGTATAGATAATTGCTCAGCATAATACTTTGCAAAATCACAGGCATCATTATCTACAAAGCTGATGTTTAAGTCCATATCTCCACCTATTCGTCTATTATACCAATCTTGATAATGTTCTTCTACTGTTTTCATAAAAAGTAAGCATTTCCATTCAAACAATAGTTAAGATATAATGTAGATATATGTTGTAAAAATTGAAAAATGTATTGTCTATTATCCATAATAGAAGTATCAATATCCCCAATAAAAGATTTTACTGAATCTCTAATATGAAATTTAATTTTATCGTTATCAATGTCTAATGTATCATCAACAACCTTTTTACCAAATAAGTAATTTTCGTGAGTTAATTTCATATTTTTTTAATTTACATCATAACCTTCCAATCTTTTAGATACTCCCAAGCTTCTTCTACTGAATCCGTTGAGTTTACCACTATTTCGCGAAGTGTGTCTTGTAAGTAACTCGGATATGTACGTATCTTCATTCTTTCCTCGTGGGTCAAGGTACGTTTCTGATTTTCTGATTTCTTCTTGTTCATTGAATATTAATTTTTAACCATATGATGATTTAACACATCTATCCAATTATTATCAAAAAATACATTCATGGTACAATACTTTATACTATAATCACCACTCATGACTAATCTGTAACTTTGTCTTGAGTATTTTTTAATAATTTTCTTTTCAATTTTCTTGGAATCCTAATTGGATTAATTAAATTCTTCATTTTTCTGTATTTTTATTTTCTAATAAGTATTTGAAATATGTTCTCAACCGTTATATTCAATATCAAAAATTTTATGAGTTTTTAATTACATAATATGAACCAGAACAATATTTATAACGACCATTTTCGTCACGTTCTACAGGTTCTATCCAACAACTAGTAAAGAATAACCCATTAACTTCAAAATCATATCTACCTTCTTCAATAAAATTATTATCATAAAATGATATTTCAGGTGAAGATAAATCTTTTTTCGTGAATGAAGTTATTGGTTTATCTAAAAACTCTATTATTTCATCTGTGTTTATTTCAATAAATTTACTTTCTAATTTTTTCATAGGTATAAAATTTTTGATACTAAATATAACAAGTGTATATGTAATGATTTCATCGCATTTAATCAACCTGGTCTGTTAAATAATTATATTAATCTTTTCAATTAAAGTTTAGATGTAAATCAATACATATACACCCAACCGTTATGTTCAATTAAATTATTGTTTTTAGTTTATTTAATTTTTCACAGATTTCATAATCTTCATTTGATTTATGATAATTAATCAATTCATCTATTTCATCACTTGAAACTTTAAGTCCTTCTCTCAATACTTGATAACTTTTCCAAACCATAGAGAAGTTATTATGTGATGAATTAAACTCATCCATTTTTATTTTATCTATTATATCCATAATATTTTTTTAATTTTGTAAAACAATAATTTAACTAAACCTAACAAATGATAAACAACATTAAAACGATTGTTTATCATCAGACGTTATAGGTAATGTCTTAAATTCGGATGTTTGATGTATATTTCAGTCAAAATTGATTTTCCTGTTTTCATATCAATATGTGGTGCGTAAGTCGGATACCAAAGTTCTTTTCCTTTCTTTCCTATTAAATCAATTTTGGAATCGACACTTACCACCTTTCCATCGAGTTTTGATTTATATTTTTTCATATTTTAAAATACTTTAGAATTTTTTATTTCTTTTATTCTATTATATAAATGTTTATCAAAATTTGTAAACCATCGTTCGGATGCAAAAATTGTCGGATAAATTCTATAATCTGGCATTTCATCACCAGTATATAACGTTGTTTTAACTTTCATTGGTTTAATTTCACCACCAGTTTTATCATTAAAGTATTTCAATACTTCTCTTAATTTTCTTAATAGCATATTTATTTATTTATATATGTGTTACCCAAACAATATCTACATATACTGTTGCAAATCCTGGCCTTTCTGTAATTACAAATTTGTTATCTACAATCTCAACATTATACCAATCAAAATTTTTTTCAAAATAATCTAAGAGGTCTTTTTCGTTGTTTGCCACTAAAATGATATCATTATAATTAAATAATATTTTATTCATACTTATAGTTTTTTACTTAATAATACAAATATACGAATTTTATTTTATACTAAACCCATTGTCGAATGAAAAAGATTAGTTAACTTTGTAGAAAACAAAATAAAATAAATAGTTATGAATAAATTCAATATTGTAAGAGAAAAAAGACTCTTTGCTATGTGGGTTTCAATTGGAATCTTCACGTTTATCGGGATTATTGTTTTGTGGATGGCTGTAATGCCAAGATACAGAGTATGGTCTCAAGAAATGAGAGGTAAAGCAGCGTTTGCGGAAGCAGTTCAAAATCGTCAAATTCAAATTGAAGAGGCAAAAGCAAATTTGGAATCGCAAAAATTAAACAGTGAAGCCGAAGTTGAAAGAGCAAAGGGTATGGCTCGGTCAATCGAAATTGAGAATGGTAAATTGACACCACTGTACATTCATTATTTGTGGGTTAGAAATATCGACAAAATGGATGGTGAAAAAATTTACATTCCAACAGAGGCAGGTTTACCAATACTTGAAGCAAAATAGTTTACGCTCATAAAATGGACTGATGTCGGGGAATAGTCTTACTCATAACGGTTGGGTGTATGAGAAGTGGAACTTTATTCACTTAAATTAAAAACAAAATGAGAAATTTTAAAACAAAAATTGAAGGACACGAAGAAGAATTTGACTTTGAATGTTACGAAAACACAGAACCAATAAAAATTGGTGATAAATACATTTTCTTTTTTGGTGGTATTGCAGACATTCAAGTTTGTAATTCCGAAGCTGAAAAAGCAGAGATAAATAAAAACGATAGAGTTAAAGACTATTCCAAAATAGATTTGGTCACTGGATTTTGGAGAAATTGTTTTAAAATTAAATCAACCAATTTTGAACAAGAAGAGAATGGATTGTTTGGAAAATCGGTTTGTCCTGCTTGTGGTTCAAAATATTATGATGAAGATAATAATGTAAAACGATGCCAAGATTGTTATACAATTTTTTAGGTAACCTAACCACAAACTTTGATATTAACCCTTTCTTAAAAATAATTTACCTAAACCCATTGTCGAATGAAAAAGATTAGTTAACTTTGAAAACAAACAAAGGCGAGTATAGTTCAGTGGTTAGAACAGGAGTCTCTCAAGTGTTTCTACCTATGAAGTACAGGGATATGATAACGAATGTAACAAATATAGAATGGAATCTATTAAATATAATTATGATTCCTTGGAAGAAGCAGAACTAGATATAAAAACTAACTTTGATGAAATTAAGTAAAACAAAAAAGGGGAGAATTAAATCTCCCCTTTTCTTTACACATATTTCCTTCTCTATTTCTGTATTTCTTTATCATTTTCAAGTTTATACTGACCAATACAACCAATATCATTAAGAAAATACCATTTTATAAAATTGAAAATAGCATCATCTGTTATTAAGTTAAAATCCCTTTTCAATAATGGTGGTGAATGGTCATATTTACGATATACCTCAATTCCTGAATTCTTTTTTATTACTCTTTTTAACTCATGAAATCCTCCTCTTGTAATAGAATAATTACCATCTTCATAGAACTTAAATCCAATTAAATGTTTATTAGAACTATCACATAAAATTAATATATTGCCATAGAAACTATCATAATATTCATAATAAGACATATCACTAAACAATTCTCTAAAAATTATAATCTCAATTGGTTCATCTGATAGACCCAATTTATATAAACCATATTCTCTATTTATTCGAGTAGTGTTTAAGTCCATTAAAATTTATCTAAATAATTTACGAATATCTTAGATATGTTGATAGCATCATCAATCCCTCTGTGGTGTGTACCTGTTAGTTCAATTCCCTCTAAGCTTAGAGCTTTCTTCATACCCACACCCTTTTTTCTCAAACCATTCCAATCAGAGTATAGATGTTTCAATGAATAGTGATCTTCAATCTTATCCATCAAATATTCTAAATCATTTCGAATCATATCCTTACCCATTTGAGTTTGGTCATAAAAGCCCCAACTAACTAAAGTTCCACCATCACACCAATCAATAAACTCTTTAATTACATCTTTTAGATTATCAGCATTATCAACATCTTCTTGTGTAATTGTTGTTAAGTCATTACAAAATTTAGATATTGTTGGGTATAGCAATGGTTTAGCAAATTTACTAAATCTACCTAATTCACTACCATCCTCACCAATCATGACAGCTCCAATTTCAATGATCTCATTCACGAAATCTTTTGGCTTCACCTCATCATATTCACCACGGTTATCATAACAAGTGGCTTCTAAATCGAATATTATATATTTTTTCATATAGCAAATATAAGCAATATTTAATAAATAAACAATTTAATATATACTTAATGAAATATATTAAGGGATATAAAACATTTGAATCAGTTATAACACCGAGTGTGATAAATAACGATATCGAAATAAAAACATTTGAGGACTTAGTAGAATTTGGTAGATTAAACGACTTTGATGTTGTTGATTATGAGGAATTTTATGATTCGCTACCAGAGGGTGATAAAAAGACAGCTCCACCTAAAGTAGGAACACCTTTCTTTGCTTTATTCCACCCAATAAGAAAGAAACCAATGTTCGTTTTATGTATAAAGAATATGGTTGGAATGCCACATCTTAAAACCATAGTAAGTGATATAATTGGACACGAAAGAATTCATGGTGAACAAAATATAAGAAGAGGTGGTTTAGAATTTTCTTTACCAGACCCATCAATTAGGAAAGATTATTTCTCTAATAAAGAAGAAATAATGGCATTCGCTTGGTCAATAGCAAATGAACTATCAAGAGAAGGTAAATCATTAGAAGAATCTATGATTATGTTAGATAAACAAAAGGGTATGTCAACTTGGATAAGACTATGGTCTGAAATAAAAAGACATTGTGATGATAAAATAATCAAGAGATATAGAAAATATATTTACCTATATCTCGAGGAAATGATATAATAATTCTTCTTATATTTTATTTAATCCCAGTCTTTCTTTAACTCTCTGTGAAATTGGAACAGAATCACCATCATCATCTA
>DUUN01000156.1 GCA_012841535.1 Gallicola sp.
AAAGAATGGCGGGACGTTTTCGCCGAGGAAAAAGGCGTATTAACTAGCTTTTTAAAGGATATCAAACTTTTAAGAATTGAACATATCGGGAGCACCGCGATTCCTGATATTTATGCGAAAGACATCATCGATATTTTGATTTATGTGGAAGAGAAAGATTTCGTCAGGGCTGTATCGATTCTCAAAAATATATAACGGAGTAGATGAGATGCGGGGATACATCGAAAGTTACATCAAAGAGGCGGAACGATGAGATACGGCATTGTTCACCTTGGTTCTAAGGAGTCGATTCTACATCTCGTAGAGATATTGTTGAACGCGAATATCGCAAAAACACTTCATTGATTTATTTTTTGGCGGGCTATCTGTCACAAATTACGCCCTCATGCAAATGTTATAGCTAACGACTTCAATCACTACCTTATCAGTTTGTACGAGGCAATACTTTCAAGCGACACCTATTCTATACAGAATGTCTTTTGTAAAGAAAATGAAAACAACCTTCAAAATACGTATTCATAAAAGTATTCATTTTTATTTATTGAGATAAAAGGAGCAGTAAATGAAAATCGTAAAAATTATACAAAAATGGTTGTTGGAAATTATTTTTTGTTTATTTATTTTTTTATTCGTTATATTTAATGATTACTTTGAAAAAATGTTTTGTTTAAAAGATAAATTGTTTAAGGATACGATATTCACTCTTATGCCTCTAGTCATGACTATTTTGTCTATAACATTGTCTATGCCCAAGGCACTGATATATGGTGTTGAAGCCGCTACTTTTAGAAAATTACGCAAGGATAAAACGTATGATTACTTAAGCATGTTAATCATAACTATTGTTATTTTTGTTTTGTTTACAATATCCTATTATTTATCATTTCGTGCAGTAATTTTAATGTTGTACATAATTGCTGTGATTTATTCTATAATTTTTATTAATCAAGAAATTCCTATTTTAATGCAAAATAACAAAAGAATAAAAAAAATAATAAAAAATAGCGTACATAAAAATGGTAAAGAAATTTCATATACGGAACTTTTAAACGATGTTACAATGCGTAATGTATTACAGAATTTGCTTTTAACAGAAGGTATTATTTCCGCATACACGCTTTTGAAAACCAAGGATGAAAAACGAAATCGCATATATTTTGAAAAGATCTTGGATATGCAAAATGACTATTTATCAAATTGTGTCGTTAATCATATTGATAATTATGCTCTTTTGGGAAACAAGTACAAAAATATAGAAATCTCACAAGCAATAGATATGTGCTTTAGAAATATTAATGACATTATTGAGATGAAGCAAGACTTTAACATTCTAGAAATCTACGCTGATGATTTGAAAGATGAAGGTGAAGAAGCAAAAGAAACTTATCCTATAGCAAAATCTTTGTTGGCTCTTCACGAAATACTGTTAAGATTGAAATTGGATAGGAAATTAAAAAAAGAGTTTGCCATCATAATGGAAAAAATATTTTTTAAATTAAAATTTGAGAATATAGGAAAAAAAGCAGAAAAGTTCTTATATAATATTCTCAATACAATAGTCAAAAGAACGCTTTCAGATAATAAGATTTGGTTTATAGAATTACTTAGAGATTATATATTTTTAGGATTGTATCCTCCCTATGAATATGTAATATTTCTATCTTTATATTTATATTACCTTGTAAAACTGGAAAATAGAGTGCCTCAAGATTTTAAAAATAAAATATTAGATTTCATAAATCAAAAATTTAATGATAATGAATCCTGGGCAAGCGTTTTTAATCATACTTTACGATATCATGATTTCAATAAAATGACAGATTTGTTGACAATATTACTGGAAATATATGAGTGTAATGAAAGCAAATATATATGGTATGATTCAGGTCAGTTTTCATCATTTAGTATTACGTTTACAAAAGAATTGATTATAGATTGGTGGATTGGTTATGTCCTTACAAACTCAAGGATTAGTATTACAGAGGATGAATTATCTAATTTAAAGCAATCTGATGCTTATTTATTATCAAAAGTATTAAATAAAAATTGGTTTGAAGAATATAAGTTTATCTATGGAAAATCTTTACCTGTTTTTGAATTTTACGGGAATAGATTAATATTAGAAGATTATGTAGTTAATAGCGAATCGGTAAAAGAACTCAAAGAATTTAGAGAAAAGGACATAAAAGAATCGAGTAAAAAAGGAAAAAAACTTCCGGATAAAGAACTAGAACAATATAAAGACAGTTTGATAGAAGGATTTAACAAGACAATAGAAGAACTTAATGTTAAAAATTCTATTGATTTATCAGAAGAACCGAAACACTATATTAGAATATCATTTGATGCAAGAGATATAGATAAGTTAATTAAGAGATTCAATGAAAAAACATTGCGTGAAACAATCTTAAAACTAATCTATGATGACTTTTCTAATAATCTTTCAAAACATAAAAAATACATTTCAGAATTTAATGAAGAAATACTTCAGGAAATACTCCATTTTAATCCAACCTCAAAACATGCATATATTTACACCCAGACAAAAGATATAGAAACGATGGAAATGGTTAAAAAAATTGTACAAATACCAGATATTAAGTTGTGGATACCATATCATGTGTTTTTAAAAAATGAGGCGATTACAGCTCATTTTACGTGTATAGATGAAGATTTTGATGTTCGTTATTTAACAAATGAAGAAATAAATTTGACTATTGATAAATATTATAAATTAGTTGATGGTCTTTATAAGTATACTGAAGGTGAAAACACTGGAAGAACAATTTTACTACATAAAGAAGAACTAACTGAGATATTATCAAAAAAATATATTATTGCTTTTATTGTATTCAAGTATAAAATAGAATATAGGGTACAGGATATCCTTTATTATTCAAAAAGAAAAAAATAGGAGTTTCTTTTATTGAAACACCATTAGTGTTTACTTTGTCTTTTATATCTTGATATACAAATTAACGTCAACTTATTTTTCACCTTGAAAGAAATCCCTTTTCGTGTTATTATTATCAAGGAAGAATAAGACGGAAAGAGGTTGTTTTACGCATGAATATTTTATTGATGCT